>NZ_JBHYIG010000097.1:0-25892 GCF_042740015.1 Streptomyces sp. NPDC059037 | reverse complement strand
GGTGTCGTTGTTTTCCTGGGGGGGGGGGGTGGGGGCCGGGGGGGGGGGGGGGGGGGGGGCGGGGGGGCGGGGGGGGGGGGGGCGCCCCAAAAAGCTTTCGCCGCGAAGCGGCGGTACGGCGACGCGGAAACCCACTCTTAGCTCAGCCCGCCCACCGGCAACTCGCCCGCCGAAACCTCCAGCACGCCCCGCTCCGTCACCAGCGCCGTCACCAGCGAACCCGGGGTCACGTCGAACGCGGGGTTGTGGCCGCGCGAGCCGGCCGGTGCCGTGCGGACGCCCGCCCACTCCAACACCTCGTCCTCGCCCCGCAGTTCGATGTGGATGTCCGAACCCGTCGCCGTGCCGAGATCGACCGTCGTCGTCGGCGCTGCCACCACGAACGGGATCCCCGCGTGCGCGCACGCCAGCGCGATCCCCACCGTGCCGACCTTGTTGGCCGTGTCGCCGTTCGCCGCGATCCGGTCCGCCCCGACGATCGCCGCGTCCACCTCACCCCGCAGGATCGTCCCCGCTGCGGCGCCGTCCGCCTGCACGAAGTGCGGTATCCCCTCCTGCGCCAGCTCCCACGCGGTGAGCCGCGCGCCCTGCAGCAGGGGGCGGGTCTCGTCGGCGTACACGGTCTCCAGGCGGGCACGGCCGTGGAGTTCGCGTATGACGCCGAGCGCCGTGCCCCAGCCCGCCGTGGCGAGCGCGCCCGTGTTGCAGTGGGTGAGGATCCGCAGCGGACGGTCCGCGGCCGCGGGGACGCGCTTGAGGAGCCAGTCGGCGCCGAACGCGCCCATCGCGTGGTTCGCCTCCAGGTCCTCCCGTACGATCGCGTCCGCCTCGGCGAGTACCGTCGGCAGACCCGCGTCGATGAGCGGGGCGACCCGGTCCACGCAGACCATCAGGTTCACGGCGGTGGGTCGTGCCGCCCGCACGCGGGCCACCTCCGCGTCAAGGCGCGCACGGTCCCAGCCCTCGCGTTCGCCCTGCGCCATGGCGAGCGCGACGCCGTAACCGCCGGCCGCGCCGATCGCGGGCGCGCCGCGCACCACGAGCCGCACGATGGCGTCGATCAGCTCGTCGACGGTGGTGACGTCGAGGCGGTTCAGGGCGTGCGGCAGCGCGGTCTGGTCGATGAGCGAGAGGGACGGGACAGCGCCGCCCTCCGCGGCCGCCGTCCACGTGACGGCGCGCAGATCCTGGCTGGTCATGGTGGTCAACTCCGAGGAAACAGGGGCGATTGGGGCCATGGGAGGAGGGGTGCCGTCACCGTACCCGAAGGGCTCGAACCATATTTCGAGACGTCCGTGCGGCTGTCCGAAATCCGGTGTTACCCTCACCGCCACCCAGGACGGATCGACCCACGGTGCGAGGAGGACAGCCATGTACGACGCCATCTACGGCACGGACGTCATGCGCTGCCCCGCCGTGTCCTTCGACGCCCCGCGCATGTGCCGCTGTCGTGGCTGTCGCTCCTGTCGCCGCTGAGCGACACTGCTCCGCACCGTCCGCTCCCCGCCACCGCCTGGGCTCCCAGGCACCTTCGAGAAGGCGCTCCCCTATGTCCCTCTCCACGCGCATATCCCTCAGGATCACCGCCGCCACCGTCGGTGCCGTCCTCCTCGCCTCCGGCTGCAACGCCGCCGCCGACAAGGGCGGCTCCGACGGCGACAAGGGCGCCAAGGCGTTCACGCTCGTCACGCCGGACCCCGTGGCCCAGAACGAGTTCCTCAAACTGGCCGTCTCCGGTGTGAAGTCGGCCGCGAAGGCGCAGGGCGCCGGGACGCCGAAGGTCTTCCAGAGCAGCGACACGTCCTCGCGGCAGCAGAACGTGCAGTCGGCCGTGGACTCCGCGCCCGACGTGATCACCCTGGTCGGCTTCGAGTTCGCCGACCTTGCCGCGCAGCAGGCCGAGGCGCACCCCGAGCAGCAGTTCCTGCTCGTCGACGCGTGCACGAAGAAGACGTACAAGAACGTCACCTGCGCGGTCTTCCGGGAGCACGAGGCGGTGTACCTCGCGGGCGCGGAGGCGGGTCTGCTCACCAAGAGCAAGAAGGTGGGCGCCGTCGACGTCCTCGACACCCCGCAGTTCCGGCGCTACAGCGAGCCGTTCGAGGCCGGTGCGAAGAAGGTCCGGCCGAAGGCCACTTCGCGCACGCTGTTCGTGGGCGGGCAGTCGCCGTTCAATGACGCGGCGCGCGCCAAGGAGCAGGCGGCGACGCTCGGTTCGGGCGGGGCCGACCAGGTGATGGCGGCCGCGGCGGGCGGCAACACGGGCGTCTTCCAGGCGGCGAAGTCCGGTGGCTTCAAGGCGTACGGCGTGGACGCCAACCAGTGCCTGACGAGCCCCGGCAACGTCGTGGACAACGTACTCAAGAAGACCGATGTCGCCGTCGAGAAGGGCATCGCGCAGATCCTGAAGGGCAAGGGCGGCAGCACGGTGTCGTACGGCCTGAAGGAGGGCGGCATGTCGCTGACGGCGCTCGAGCCGGGGCTCGCGGACTCCAAGTGCCTGATCGCCGGCCACAAGGACGTGCTCAAGCGCGTCGAGTCGCTGCGGGACGACATCGTCGCCGGGAAGCTGAAGGTCAATGACCCCGCGGCCTGAGTCCGTCACGGCCGATACGCCCGCCGTCGAACTCCGCGGGATCACCAAGGAGTTCCCCGGCACGCTCGCCAACGACCGGGTGGATCTGACCGTCGCGCGCGGTGAGATCCACGCCCTGATGGGGGAGAACGGCGCGGGCAAGTCGACGCTGATGTCGGTGCTCTACGGCCTCCGGCGGCCGGACGCCGGGCAGATCCTGCTCGACGGGCGCGAGGTGACGTTCGCAAGGCCGAGCGAGGCGATCGCCGCCGGGCTCGGCATGGTGCACCAGAGCTTCAAGCTGTTCCCTTCCTTCACGGTCGCGGAGAACGTCGTGTACGCCGCCGAGCCGCGCCGCTTCGGTCTGACGGACCGGGCGGAGGCGGTGCGGCGTGTGGGTGCGCTCGCGAAGGAGCACGGGCTCGCGGTGGACCCGGCGGCGAAGGTCGGGGAGCTGCCGGTGGGTGTGCGTCAGCGCGTCGAGATCCTCAAACTCCTTTACCGGGGCGCCCGTACGCTCATCCTCGACGAGCCGACGGCGGTGCTGACCCCGGCGGAGGCCGACGCGCTCTTCGCGGTGCTCCGCTCCCTCGCGGACGACGGCCGCACGGTCCTCCTGGTCACCCACAAGCTGCGTGAGGTGATGGAGGGCAGCGACGCGGTGACGGTCCTGCGGGACGGCCGGGTGGCGGCGCGGATGCGTACTTCTGACACCACGGCGGACGGGATCGCGGCGGCGATGACGGGCCGCGCGGTCGAACTTGACCGGGTGCACCCGTCGGGCACACCGGGCGGTCAGGTCCTTGCTGTGACAGCCCTGAGCACGGACGCCGTCCACGACGTCTCGCTCACCGTGCGCGCCGGGGAGATCGTCGGCGTCGCGGGCGTGGCGGGCAACGGCCAGTCCGAACTGGCCGAGGCGCTCGCGGGCCTGCGTCCGCTCACCGCCGGCCAAGTCACCCTCTCCGGGCAGGACATCACCGAGGCGACGGCCGCGGGCCGCCGTGCGGCGGGTCTCGCATACGTCCCCGAGGACCGCACGGCGGTCGGCACGGCACCGGCCGCGACGATCGCGGAGAACCTGGCCATGGGCCACCACCGGGGCCACGGCCTGCTCCGCCCGTCCTGGCTCCGCGAACACGCACGCGTCCTGATCGACCGCTTCGGCATCAAGGCGGGGTCGTCCCGGCACACGGCGGGCTCACTGTCCGGCGGCAACCTCCAAAAACTGGTCATAGGCCGCGAACTGGCCCACGAGGCCCCCCTGTTGATCGTCGAGCAGCCCACCCGAGGCGTCGACATCGGCGCCATCCAGACCATCCACGACCAGTTGATCGCCCACCGCGACGCGGGCCACGCGATCCTCTTGGTCTCCGCCGAACTCAGCGAGATCCGCGGCCTCTCGGACCGCGTCCTGGTGATGTACGAGGGCCGGGTGGCAGCGGAGTACGCCCGCGACGACGCGGACGAGCGGACGCTGGGGCTTGCGATGGCGGGCGGGGCAGACGCGAACGCGGCGGCGGGCTCGGCGGACGACTCCGACGCCGCGACGGCAGCGGACCTGCCGGACAACGCCCCGGCGAAAGCAGCACCCTCCGCGCGCGCCGCAGCACTCGGGCTCGCGAAGGCAAGCGGTGCCGACACGAACCCCACGGCGAACCCGACGCACGACTCCAACGCCGCGACGGCAGCGGACCTGCCGGGCAACGACCCGGCGAAAGCAGCACCCTCCGCGCGCGCCGCAGCACTCGGGCTCGCCACGGCAAGCGGTGCCGACGCGCACCCCACGGCGAGCCCGGCGGACGGCTCCGACATCGCGGCACCGACCGACGCGGCGGGCGACACCGCGGCGGACGTGGCGCCTTCCGCGGGCGAGCGGGCGCTCGGGCCCGCGACGGCGGGCAGTGCCGATGCGTATGCCGCAACTGCCTCGGCAGCAGCCGCCCCACCGAGCAACGTCCCGGCAGAGGTGGCTCCTGCCTTGCGTCGTGATGATGGCGGCGATATCAGCCCGGCCGATGCCGCTGTCTCCCCCGGCGGCCGGACCGATGGCGATCCCTCCGTCGTCCCCGCTCCGCGTGAGAGTGACGACACCGCGCCCGTGAAGGAGGGCCCCTGACATGGCCGTCGAGACGCAGTCCCCCGGCACCTTGGGGGCACTCGGCGCGCGTGTGCTTCGCGCGCCCGCTCTGCACTCCGTCGTCGCCGCCGTTCTCGTCGGCGCGCTCTTCCTGATCGGGACCGGGGCCGATCCCATCGGGGCGTACGGATCCGTCGTCAGTGGGGCGCTCGGGCCCGACGGGATCGGGTCCACGCTGACCACCGGGACCAGCATCATCGGGCTCGCCGTCGCGCTCGCCATTCCGATGCGGGCCGGGCTGCTCAACCTCGGCGGGGACGGGCAGTTGGTGCTCGGTGGGATCGCGGCCGCCGCCACGGGGCTCTACTCGCCGCTGCCCGCGCCGCTCACCGTCGTCGCCGCGCTGCTCGCGGGGATGGCGGCCGGCGGCGCGTACGCCGCGCTCGCCGCGGTGTGCCAGAACCGGTTCGGCGTACCGCTGTTGGTCAGCAGTCTGCTGCTCGGGTATCCGGCCATGTCCTTCGCCTCCTATCTCGCGCGCTTCCCGCTCAAGGAGGAGGGGTCGAGCCTGCCGCAGACCCGGCGGCTGCCGGACGGGGTGGAGCTGCCCGCCTTCGGGGCTTCGACCGTCACCGTGGGCCTTGTGCTCGTGGCGGTCGCCGCCGCCGTGTACCTCTTCACGGACGCCCGGACCGCCGCCGGTTACGAGATCCGCATGACGGGGCTCAATCCGCGTTTCGCCGCGTACGCCGGGGTCGACAGGACCAAGCTGACGCTGCGTCTGATGGCGCTGTCCGGCGCCGTCGCGGGCCTGGTCGGCGCGATCGGCGTGCTCAGCTTCCCGTACCGCTTCATCGACGGTTCGCTCACCGCCGCCGGGCACACCTGGACCGGCCTCACCGCCGCCCTGCTCGCCGCCGCCGCGCCCATCGGCACCGCGCTCGCCGCGCTGTTCTTCGCCGCGCTCGAAGTGGGCGGGCTCGCCATGGAGCGGACCACGGAGGTGCCGCGCGAACTGACCCAGGTCCTCCAGGCCGTCGTCATCGTCTTCCTCGCCGCCCGGCTGAATCTGACGTGGCGGCGCGCAAGGAAGAAGCCCACCGACACGCATGACGCGAAGGAAGTGAGCGTGCGATGAGCGTCGACTCCGCCCTGTTCCACTCCGCGCTGCTCGCGCTCACCCCAATCCTGCTCGCCGCACTCGGCGGCGCGATCTGCGAGCGGGCCGGCGTCTTCAACATCGGCCTCGAAGGCATGATGCTGGTCGGCTGCTTCAGCGGCGTCGCGGGCAGCTGGTTCACCGGAAGCGCGTGGCTGGGTGTCGCGTTCGCCGCCCTCGCTTCGGCGGCGTACTCGATGATCCTGGCCGTCGGGACGATCAGTCTGCGCGGCGACGCCGTCGTCCTCGGCGTCGCGCTGAACCTCCTCGCGGTCGGCCTCACCGGATTCCTGCTGCGTACGGTCTTCGGCGTGCAAGGCACCTTCTCCGACCCGGAGTTGGCGGGACTCGGCGGCATCGACATCCCGTTCGTGGGTGCCGTCCTGTCCGGGCACTCCGCCCTCGTGTATCTGTCGTGGGCCGCCGTCGCCGTGGCGGCGGTGTTCCTCGCCCGCCACCCGTGGGGCCTGCGGCTGCGCGGCGTCGGCGAAGCGCCCGACGCGGCGGCGACGCTGGGGGTCAGTCCGGCGAAGTACCAGTACGCCGCCGTCCTCACGTCAGGCGTCCTGTGCGGGCTCGCGGGCGCTCAACTCGCCCTCGGGAACGTCACGTTGTTCTCCGAGAACATGACGGCGGGGCGCGGCTGGATCGCTGTGGTGGCCGTGATGCTGGGCCGCGCGCTGCCCCTCGGCGTACTGCTCGCGGGGCTGCTCTTCGGCATCGCGGAGGCCGTCGGATTCCGGCTGCAGGGGCTCGGCATGCCGCAGCAGGCGACCGACGCGGCTCCGTACGTGGTGACGCTGGTCGCCCTCTTCCTGTCCACGGCGCGCAGGCGCCGCCGCAAGTCCCCGGCATCCCCGCCATCCTCGGCATCCCCGGCATCCCCGCCACCCCCGGCATCCCCGGTAGGAGAACCCGCATGACGACGTCGCCCGGCGACACACTGCCCATCACCCGCGTCCCCCGCACCGGCCTGCCCACCAGCGCGGTCGTCGTCGGCGACCCGGCCCGCGCGGCGGCGGTCGCCGACCTCCTCGCCGACGCGAAGGAGGTGTCGTACCACCGCGAGTACCGCACCTTCACCGGCACCTGGCAGGGCACGCCCGTCGTGGTCGCATCGCACGGCGTCGGCGCACCGGGGGCGATCCTCCTCTTCCAGGAGCTGGCCGAGGCGGGCGTCACCACCATCCTGCGGCTCGGCACGGCGGGCGCGATCCGCCCCGGCATCGGCGACGGCGACCTGGTCATCGCCGACGCGGCGGTGCGCGACGACGGCGTGACGGGGCAGCTGATCCCCGCCGAGTACCCGGCGTTCTCGACCCCGGAGGCGGTCATCGCGCTGCAGCGCGCCGCGCGGGCGGCCGGCGCGCCGTACCACCGGGGCGTGGTGTGGACGCGGGCCGCGTTCCAGCCGGGCTTCCTGCCGCTGCCCGGCGAGGCGTACGCGGCGGCCGGGATCGCCGCCATCGAGATGGAGCTCTCGGCGCTGCTCGTCTTCGCCGCCACGCACGGCCTGGTCGCGGGCGGCGCGCTCGTCGTGGACGGCGCCAACGCCGACGAGCTGGTCGACGAGGAGGCCCCCTTTTCGACAGGTGGCTACAACCCGCACCGCGACGTGGTCGCCGAGGGAGTCGACCGGGGCGCCCGGATAACCTTGGACGCGCTGCGCCTGCTGGCCGGCGCCGACCACTGAGCCGCGCCCCCGCCCCCAGGCCGACGAAGACCACGGAGAACGGAACCGATGCACCCCACTGACCTGCCGGCCCAGGACCGGGGCGGCTCCGTCGATCTCCTGGTCCACGGCGGCGACGTACTCACCGTCGACCCGTCGGGCACCGTCGTGACGGACGGCGCGGTCGCCGTACGCGACGGGAAGATCGTCGAGGTCGGCCCGGCGGAGCGGCTGCGGGCCACGTACGAGGCGGCCGATGAGCTGGACGCCGAGGGCTGTCTCGTCCTTCCCGGCCTCATCAACACGCACACGCACCTCGCGATGACGCTGTTCCGCGGCATCGCCGACGACGTCACGCTGCAGGGCTTTCTGGCCCGGGTGATCCCGGCCGAGGCGGAGCGGCTCTCACCGGAGACGGTCACGGCGGGGATGCTCGGCGCGATCGCCGAGTCAGTACGCGCCGGGGTCACCGCCGCGCTCGACATGTACTGGTTCCACGAGGCGGCCGAGGCGGTGGCCCGCGACGCCGGGTGGCGGCTGCTCACAGGACCCACGTTCATGGACGTGCCGGGCCCGCCGGACGGCCGCGCCTACGCCGACAGGATCGGCTGGGCGGCGGCCGACCTCGCCGCCCGCACCCCGGCGCCGGGCACACGCCCGGTGCTCTTCGCGCACTCCGCGTACACCCTGGTGCCCGAGCAGCTGACGGCGATCACCGCACTCGCCCGTGAGCACGGGGCCCTGCTGCACATCCACGCCGCCGAGAACGCGGGCGAGGTGGCGACCGTCGTCGAGCAGCACGGCATGCGCCCCGTGGAGCTGCTCGAATCGCTCGGCGTGCTCGGCCCCGACACGCTGCTCGCGCACGCCGTCGACCTCACCGACGCGGAGATAGCGGCCATCGCCCGCACCGGCACGGCGGTCGCGCACTGCCCGGTGTCGAACCTGAAGCTGGGCTGCGGGATAGCCCGCGTCCCCGACCTCCTCGACGCGGGCGTCACGGTGGGCCTCGGCACGGACGGCGCGGTGAGCTCCAACACCCTCGATCTGCTCGGCGCGGTGAACCTCGCGGCGCTCGTGCACAAGGCGGGCGGCGACCCGACGGCGGTCGGCGCCGAGCAGGCGGTCCGCATGGCGACCATCGAGTCGGCGCGGGCGCTGGGCCTCGCCGACCAGCTCGGCTCGCTCGAATCCGGCAAGCGCGCGGACCTGATCGTCCTTGACCTCTCCCGGCCGCACCTCACGCCCCGGCACGACCCGTGGTCGATGCTGGCCTACAGCGCCGCGTCCTGCGACGTCCGCGACACGGTCGTCGACGGCCGGGTCCTGATGCGCGACCGTACGCTGGAAACCGTGGACGAACAGCACGCCATCAGCGCCCTGCGGGACGCGGCGGCATCCACCGCACCGATCAGCACCTCCGAAGTGGCAAGCACCGTATGACCTCCGAAACGGCCTTCGAGCCCACCCGCGGCTTCACCGGCCGCGCCCGCGCCGCCGACCGCGATCCGCGTCTGCCGCCCGGCCAGTACGACGCGGCCGACGGCTGGCCCGTCCTGTCCGCCGAGGTGACGCCCGAGCTGACGCCCGATGACTGGACGTTCCGCGTCGACGGCCTCGTCGCATCGCCCCGCACCTGGACGTGGGACGAGGCGCACGCGCTGCCCGCGTCCGAGTACCGCGGGGACATCCACTGCGTGACCAGCTGGTCCAAGTTCGGGGTGCGCTTCGGCGGGGTGGGCCTCGACGCGTTCCTGGCCGCCGCGGGGCCGCGCCCCGGGGCCACGCACGTCGTCGCGTACTCGCACACCGGCTACACCACGAACCTCCCCCTGTCCGACGTCACGGACGGCAAGGCCTGGATCGTCTGGGAGTACGGGGACGGGCCCCTGCCGCCCGAGCACGGCGGCCCCGCCCGTCTGATCGTCCCGCACCTCTACTTCTGGAAGAGCGCGAAGTGGATCGCGGGGCTGCGGCTCCTCGACCACGACGAGCCGGGCTTCTGGGAACAGAACGGCTATCACCACCGGGGCAATCCCTGGCGGGAGGAGCGCTACTCCGGTGACTGACACCTTCGTACCCCCCACGCGGTTCGCCGTGCCCGGCAGGATCGCGGTGAGCAATCGCGCGGCTGCCGTCTGGCAGCGGGCGACGGTCGTCGAGATCCGCCGGGAGACGCCCGCCGCCTCGACGTTCCGCCTCAAGGTGCCCGACTGGCAGGGGCATCTGCCGGGCCAGCACCTGATGCTGCGCCTGACGGCTCCGGACGGCTATGTCGCCCAGCGCCACTACTCGATCGCGTCCGCTCCTCAGGACGCGGAGGCGTCCGGCGAGATCGAACTGACCCTGGACCATGTACCGGGCGGCGAGGTGTCAGGGCACCTCCACACGGTGGCCCGCGTCGGCGACACCGTCGAGGTGCGGGGCCCGCTGTCCGGCTTCTTCGCCTGGCCTGGAGACCGGCCGGCGCTGCTCCTGGGGGCAGGCTCCGGGGTGGTCCCCCTGATGTCGATGCTGCGGCACTGGCGGAAGGCGGGGCCGAGCGTCCCGCTGCGGCTCCTGGTCTCCGCCCGTACGCCGGCGGATCTCATCTACGCGGACGAGTACGGGGACGAGACGCGGGTGATCCTCACGGGTACGGAGGGCCGCCTGGCAGCGGGGCACCTGGCCCCGCTGCTTTCCCCGTCCTCGCTGCCCGAGGGCGGCTGGGAGGCGTACATCTGCGGCTCGAACGGTTTCGCGGAGCACGCGTCGCGCCTGCTGGTGGCCGCGGGCCAGCCGGTGGACCGGGTCCGCATCGAGCGGTTCGGCTGAGGGCTCCACCGGGGTTCTGCGCACCGTCGATCACCTCGACGGGCTGATACTTCCCCGCCCTACGGCGAGACCTCCTCCAAGCGCCGCCCCGCGGTCTCCTCGGCCCCGAGCGCGGCGACCACCGCCCCCACGACCGCGACCGCCCCCAGCACCACGAACACCGTCGACACACGACCGCCCGCGTACACCGCCCCCACCACAATCGGCCCCAGGATGACCCCCAGACGGTTCATCGCCCCGCCCACACTGCTCCCCAGCGCCCGCATCCGCGTGGGAAAGAGCTCCGGCGTGTACAGGTACAGGCAGATGTTGGACCCGAAGAAGAAGACCGCGGCGAGCGAGGTCCACGCCAGGACCTGCAGCGGCGTGCCCGCCCCCAGGAACGCGAGGACCAGCAGCATCGCCGCAGCCCCGCCCAGACACCCGGTGATGACCCGCCGGCGCCCCGCCCTGTCGACGGTCAGCGCCGCGACGAGGCAGCCGAGCAGCCCCGCGCAGGACGTGACCGTGGAGTAGAGGAGCGCGTCCGAGAGGGAGAGGCCGTAGCGGTTCTGGTAGATCGTGGGGAGCCAGGACGTGATGCCGTAGTTCACGAAGTAGCCGGTGAACCAGAGGACGCCGATCACGAGGGTGCGCCGCCGGTAGCGTCCGGTGAACAGGCCTCGCAGCCCTCGCTCCCCCTCCCCCGGCGCCACGTCCGGAAGCGGCTCGGGTGCGGGCGGCGGCAGCGGCTTCCCCGTCACCCGTTCGACCTCGGCCTCGATCCCGCTCATCACATCGGCGGCCTCCTGTGCCCTGCCGTGGTCGGCGAGCCACCGCGGCGACTCGGGGACCTTGCGCTGTACGAGGATGCAGAGCAGCCCCGGGAGCGCGGCCAGGGCGTACATCCAGCGCCAGCCGAGAATCGGCACCACCCAGGCGGCGACGAGCGCGCCCACGGTCAGGCCCGCCGGGAACACCAGCTCGTAGAGGAGGACGAAGCGGCCGCGTTGGTGGCTGCGGGTGATCTCGGCGATGAAGGTCGCCGCCACCGGCACCTCGCCGCCGATCGCCAGGCCCTGGATGAAGCGCAGGCCCATGAACATCTCGGGCGAGGTGGCCAGGGACAGGGCCAGGTTGGCGGCGCTGGACAGCGCGATGCACAGCGCGATGACCTTCACCCGGCCGATCCGGTCCGCTAGCCGCCCCGAGAGCAGCGCCCCGACCAGCATGCCGATGGAGCCGACGGTGAGCAGCAGGGTCGCTGCGGAGGTGCTGAGGTCCCACTCCTGCCGCAGCCCCGGCAGGGCGTAGGCGATCAGGAGCTGGTCGAAGGCCTCGAAGAAGGTGACCGCGCCCACGATGAGCCGGACGGTGACGTGCCAGCGGCACAGGGGAAGCCGTTCGAAGCGGGCGGCTATGGCGGCCCGGACCGCATGGTCCGGGGAAGCGTCGATCGTCATGCGGGTACTCCGCTGCTGAGGGGGCGGGGGCGGGGACGAGCAGGGGGACGCTCCGGCTGCGAAGTCTGGGGAAACCCGAGTCGAGGAGCAAGTAAGCGCAAAGTTTCTAAGCGCTTAAGTTGTACCGTCAGGACACCGGAGCCCGTCAAGGGCTTCCACGGGGGAAATCATCGAGGAGCGGTCACGGATTGGGTCTTGCGCTCCAGATATTTAAGCCCTTAGATTTCTAGCGCTTACCGAAGAGCATCCGGAGCCCACCGCAGAACACCCCGCGGTCCACCCCGGATCGGATCCAGCGCGCCAGGAGGCCCCCATGCCCCGCATCCCAGCCGACGAAGCCCTCATAGCGGGCCGGTGGCGGCGCGGTTCGGGCGCCCCGGCCGACACCGTCGACCCGGCGACGGGCCGCACGCTCGCCACCGTGCACGCGGTCTCCCCCGACGAGGTGGCCGAGGCCGCGCAAGGGGCGGCACGGGCCGCCGCCGACCCGCGGTGGCGCCGGCTCCTGCCCCATCAGCGCGCCCAACTGCTGCACCGCATAGCCGAGTTGAACGAGGAGTCGGCCGAAGAACTCGCCGCTCTGCAGACCGCCGACACCGGCAAGGCGCTCACCGAGACCCGCGCCCTGGTGGCCAGCGCCGCTGCGACCTTCCGCTACACGGCGGCCGCCCTTGAGACGGCGGAGGAGGCCATCACGCCATCGCGCGGCGACTACGTGACGATGAGCGTGTACGAGCCCATCGGTGTGGTCGGCGCGGTCAACCCCTGGAACTCCCCCGTCGCCAGCGACGCCCAGAAGCTCGCCCCGGCGCTCGCGGGCGGCAACGCGGTGCTGCTCAAGCCCGCCGAGTGGACCCCGCTCGTCTCGCTCTCGCTCGGCCGGATCATCTCCGGTGTGCTCGCTGAACTCGGCCTGCCCGCAGGCCTGTTGTCGGTCCTGCCGGGGCGCGGCAGCGTCGTCGGCGACGCGATCGTGCGCGATCCGCGGGTCGGCAAGGTCGCCTTCACCGGCGGCACGAGCACGGGCCGCACGATCGCCCACGCGGCCGCCGAGAAGCTGATGCCGGTCTCGCTGGAGCTGGGCGGCAAGTCGCCGACGGTCGTCCTCGCCGACGCAGATGTCGAACAGGCCCTGGCCGGGGTGATGTTCGGGGTGTTCTCCTCCAGCGGGCAGTCCTGCATCGCCGGGTCACGGCTCTTCGTGGCGCGTGAGATCTACGCCGAGTTCGTCGGTGAACTGGTCGAGCGGGTGCGGAAGTTGCGGGTCGGCCCCGGCACCGCCCCCGACACCCAGGTCGCGCCGCTCGTGCACCACAAGCACCGGGGCTCGGTCGCCGCGTACGTCGATCTCGCGCGCTCGGAAGGCGCGAGGGTGCTGTGCGGCGGGGCGGTTCCGGAGGGTGCCGAGTACCGCGACGGTGCGTACTACCTGCCCACCGTCATCGACGGTCTTCCCAACTCCTCCCGCACCTGCCAGGAGGAGATCTTCGGACCCGTCCTCGTCGCACTGCCCTTCGACGACGAGGACGACCTCGTACGACAGGCCAACTCCAGTGTCTACGGCCTGGCCTGCGGCATCTGGACCCGCGACCACCGGGCCGCCTGGCGGATCGCGCGCCGCGTCGACGCGGGCACCGTCTGGGTCAACACCTACAAGCAGTTCAGCATCGCCACGCCCTTCGGCGGCATGAAGGAGAGCGGCCTAGGTCGGGAGAAGGGCCGCGACGGCATCCGCGCCTACCAGCGCCAGAAGTCCCTGTACTGGGGCGTCTCGGACGCGCCGCTCCCCTGGGCCGACTGACCCTCTGGGCCAACTGATCCTCGTACCTCCGTACATCTGTACCTCTGTACCTCTGTACCTCTGTACCTCTGGAGAAGGCCATGCCTCAACCCCCGATCGCGCGCCTGCGGGCCCTGCGCTCCGTCGAACTGCTCACCCCCTCCTTCACCGAGGCCGCCGACTTCTACCAGGAGGTCTGGGGTCTGGAGACCGTCGAGTCCGAGCGCGGCACGGCCGCCTGGCTGCGCGGCACCGGCGCCGAGCACCACGCACTCCAGCTGACCCGCGCCGACCGCACGGGCCTGGGCCGGATCTCCTTCGCGGTGGCCACGCCCGCCGAGGTCGACGAGGCGGCGCGGCGGCTGCTCGCGCGCGGCATCACACCGGTCGCAGGGCCAGGACCGCTCGACCCGGTCGGCGGCGGCTACGGCCTGCGCTTCACCGACCACGAGCACCGGCTCATCGAGATCAGCGCGGAGGTCGAGGCGGTCGCCCCGCGCGGCCGGGACGGCGCCGTGCCGGTCGGTGTCACGCACGCGGTCCTCAACACCACGGACATCGACGCCTCGGTGGCCTTCTACCGCGACGTCCTCGGCCTGCGCGTCTCCGACTGGTCCGAGCACCAGATGGCATTCCTGCGCTGCAACGCCGACCACCACTGCATCGCCTTCAACCAGGCGGAGTGGGTCTCCCTCAACCACGTGGCGTACGAGATGAGTTCGGTCGACCACTTCATGCGGGGCCTCGGCCGGCTGCGGCACCACGGCGTCGTCCCGCAGTGGGGCCCGGGCCGGCACGGCCCCGGCAACAACACCTTCTCCTACTTCGCCGATCCCTCCGGGCTCGTCTGCGAGTACACGTCCGAGGTCGCGCAGATCGTCGAGGACCAGTGGATCGCACGGGTCTGGCGGCGCGTTCCGGACCTTTCCGACCTGTGGGGGACGGCCGGGCCGCCCTCCAAGGAGATCCGCCGCCACATGGCGGGGTCGCCCGACCCCGGCCCGCTCTGCGCCCACAAGAAACCGGAGGTTCAGGCATGACGCGCGTACGCAAGGTCGGCATCGTCGGCTGGGGCGCGATCGGCCGGGTCGTCGGCATCGCGCTCGCCGAACAGCGCGTGCCCGGCGCCGAGTTGACCTGTCTCGTCGACAACCGTCCGCTCGGCGAGAGCGCGCCCGCCCCGCAGGTCTCGTTCGAGACGGCCCTGGAGCGCTGCGATCTGATCGTCGAGGCGGCGGGCCAGGGTGTCGTACGCGAATGGGGCGAGCGCGTGCTCGCCTCCGGGACCGATCTGCTGGTCGCCTCGACCGGCGCGCTCACCGACGAGGAGCTCTCGAAACGGCTCCTGGCGGCCGGTCCCGGCCGCGTGTACTTCACCGGGGGCGCGGTCGGCGGTCTCGATCTGCTCCAGGCGGTGCGCTCCATCGGCCCGCTCGACGAGGTCGCCCTCACCACCACCAAGCTGCCGTCCACGCTCGAACAGCCGTGGATGGACGATGAGTTGCTGTCCCGCATGCGGACGGCGACCGGTCCGGTCGAGGTGATGTCCGGGACCGCGCGCGACGTCCCGGTGAAGTTCCCCAAGTCGACGAACGTCGCGGCGTCGGTCGCGCTGGCCGTCGGCGACCCGGACGCTGTGCGGGTCCGGGTCGTCGCCGACCCCGGCGCCCACCACACGCGGCACGTCGTCGAGGCGTCGGGCCCGCAGGGGGCGTACCGCTTCGAGGTGGCGCATCTGCCGGACCCGGGCAACCCGGCGACCAGCCAGGTCGTGCCGTACGCGGTCCTGCGCAGCCTCGCCGCGCTCGCCGGGCGTACGGGGCAGATCCTGTGACGGCCGTGCCCGTGCGCGCGCCCGTGCCCGTGCATGTCGAGGAGGCGGGTTCCGGCGGTCCGCTGCTGCTGTGCCTGCACGGCATCGGTTCGTCGTCCGCCGCCTTCGCACCGCAGCTCGCCGAGCTGTCCGCGTATGTGCGGGTGGTGGCCTGGGATGCTCCCGGATACGCCAAGTCGCCCGATCCCGAAGGGCCGTTGGACCTGGACGGCTTTGCCGACGCGGCGGCCGAGGTGATCCGCGAGCGCGGGGCGAGCGCCCATGTGCTCGGCGTCTCGTGGGGCGGCGTGATCGCGCTGCGTCTTGCCGCCCGCCACCCCGAGCTGGTCGACTCGCTGATCGTCGCGGACTCCAGTGCCGGTTCCGGGACCGATCCGGCGAAGGCCGACGGCATGCGGCAGCGGGCCGCCGAGCTCGCGGAGCTCGGCCCGCGGGCGTTCGCCGAGCGGCGCGGGCCCCGGCTCGTCTCACCGGACGCGCCGCCCGAGCTGGTACGGCGGGTCGTCGACACCATGGCCGCGTCGGTGCGCCTGCCCGGATACGGGTACGCCGCCGAGTCCATGGCCGCGGCCGACCTGCGCGCCGAGATCCCCCGGATCACCGCGCCCGCCCTCGTCCTCTGCGGCGACCAGGACCGGGTCACCGGCGTCGAGGCCTCGCAGGTCATCACCGGGTCCCTGCACAAGACCGCCTACGTGATCGTCAAGGACGCCGGTCACCTGGCCAACCAGGAGCGGCCCGGGGCCTTCAACGCCTGGGTGCTCTCCCACCTCCACATCACCGCCCGTATCCCCGAGCAAGCCCAGGCCGCTGGGCAAGCCCACATCACCGAGTAGGAGCCTTCTCATGCCTCTGACCACCACCGAGTACGACAACGGCGGCGACCTCGGCAAGTACACCGACTCGCTGATCGCCACCAAGGAGTCCCGCGTCGCGGACTTCAGCACCCTCTCCTTCCAGGAGAAGGCGGGCCCGCAGTACCGCCGCGGGCAGATCCGTTACGTCGGCTCCGGCGCGACCGGCAACCACGAGAACGACAGCCGCATCCTGCCGTCCGGCGGCTTCACCTTCTCCAACATGCTGCTTCCGCCCGGCGCGGAGGGCCCCGAGCACACCCATCACGACGTCGAGGAGGCGTTCTTCGTCCTGGAGGGCCAGGTCAAGGTCGGCATCCACCGCGGCGCCGACGAGGTGGAGTACCGCACGCTCGGCTACCGCGACATGATCGTCGTGCCGGCCGGTGTGGCCCGCTCCCTCAAGAACGAGGGCGACACCGACGCCCTGTTCTGCGTCGTCATCGGCACGCAGAAGCCGCAGGTGCCGACCTATCCCGAGCACTCGCCGATGCACGGCGTCACCCGTGACTGACTTCCGTACGGTCGTCGTCACTGGGGCGGGCCGTGGCCTGGGGCTGGCCATGGCCCGCCGGGCGGGCGAGGACGGCTTCCGGGTCGTCGTCGCGGAGGTGGACGGCGAGCGGGGCGCGCACGCGGCCGCCGGGCTGCGTGCCGACGGCCTCGACGCCCACTTCGTACGCTGCGACGTGGCGGACCCGGCATCGGTCGACGAACTAGCCGATTCCGTACGGAACTTGGGCCCGCTGTACGGCCTGGTCAACAACGCGGCGCTCGCCAACGGGGTGGGCGGCAAGGAGTTCCAGGACATCGACGTCGAGGTGTGGGACCGCCTGATGGCGGTCAACGCACGCGGCCCCTGGCTGGTCGCCAAGGCCCTCCACCCGCTCTTCGGCTCCCCCGGCCGGATTGTGAACATCGCGTCCGACGCGGCGCTCTACGGATCGCCCCGTCTCGCGCACTACATCGCCTCCAAGGGCGCGGTCATCGCGCTGACGCGGGCCATGGCGCGCGAACTCGGCGACAAGGGGATCACCGTGAACGCGGTGGCGCCCGGGCTCACCGAGGTCGAGGCGACCGAGACGGTACCGGCCGAGCGGCACGCGCTCTACCGGGGCAACCGGGCGATCTCGCGCCCGCAGCAGCCGGACGACCTGGTCGGGCTCGTCTCCTTCCTCCTCTGCGAGGAGTCCCGCTATCTCACCGGACAAGTGGTCGCCGTCAACGGCGGCTTCACCATGCACTGACCGAACCGACTGCACTGACTGCACCGACTGCACCGACTGCACCGACTGCACCGACTCAACTGACGTACAGGAGCGATGAATCATGGATCTGGGCCTCGCCGACCGGACCGTCCTGGTCACCGGCGGCAGCTCGGGCGTCGGCCTGGCCACGGTCCGCGCCCTGCTCGACGAGGGCGCGCGGGTCGCCACCTGCGGGCGTGACGCCGAGCGGCTCGGCAAGGCCGCGGCCTCGCTGGGCGGCGGCGACCGGCTGCTCACGGGGGTGTGCGACGTACGGGACGCGGACGCCGTACGGGAGTTCACGCGGCACGCGGCGGACACCTTCGGCGCGATCGACGGGCTCGTGAACAACGCGGGGCAGTCCCGTATGAAAGGTCTGGACGAGTCGACCGCCGACGACTGGCGCGACGAGCTGGACCTGAAGTTCGCCGGGGTCCTGAACCCCCTGCACGCGGCGCGCCCGTACCTCGCGGCGTCCGGCGCGGCGAGCGTCGTGAACGTCAACGCGGTCCTGGCCAAGCAGCCCGAGCCGCGTCTGATCACCACGAGCGCGGCCCGCGCGGGCATCCTCAACCTCTCCAAGTCCCTGTCGGTGGAGCTCGCCCCCGAGGGCATCCGCGTCAACTCGGTCTGCCTGGGCCTCATCGACACCGGCCAGTGGACGCGGCGCCACGCGGCCGCCGACTCCGGCCTCTCCTACGAGGACTGGCAGGCGGAGCTGGCCGCCGACCGCGGGATCGCGCTCGGCCGGCTAGGGCGGGCGGAGGAGGTCGCGTACGCGATCGTCACGCTGCTCTCGCCCCGCGCCTCGTACACCACCGGCACCAGCATCGACGTCTGCGGCGGCGTCGGCCGCTCCATCCTCTGAGGAGCTCAACCATGCGACCCATGCACTACGCCACCGGAGGCGATCTCCTCGTCGCCGTCCTGCGCGAACTCGGCGTCGACACGGTGTTCGGCATCGTCAGCGTGCACAATCTGCCGCTGGTCGAGGCGGTCGACCGGGAGCTGCGGTTCGTCCCGGTCCGCCACGAGGCGACCGCGGTGAACGCGGCCGACGCCTACGGCCGGGCCCGCGGCTCCCTTGGCTGCGCGCTCACCTCGACGGGCACGGGCGCGGGCAACGCGGCGGGCTCGCTGGTCGAGGCGCTGAGCTCGGGCACGTCCGTGCTGCACATCACCGGCCAGGTGGAGAGCGAGTTCCTCGGCAGCGGCCGCGGCTTCATCCACGAGACCAAGGACCAGCTCGGCATGTTGCGCGCGGTCTCCGCGTACGCGGCTTCCGTCCCGTCGGCGGACGACGCGGGCCGCATCCTGCGCGAGGCGGCCCGCGCGACACTGACGGATCCGGGCGGCCCGGCGAGCGTGGAGTGGCCGGTCGATCTGCAGTACGCGGCGCAGACGGATGCGGAGGGCTCAGCGGATACGGGCCCGGCGGGGTCGGCGGGCGTGAGTCCGGCAGGGTCGGCGGGCGTGAGTCCGGCAGGCTCGGCGGACGCGGGCCCGGCAGGCGCGGCGGACGCGTGCCCGGCAGGCGCGAGTCCGACCGGCTTGGCGGACGAGGGCCCGGCAGACGCGAGTCCGACCAGCCCGGCAGGCACAGGCCCGGCAGGCTCGGCGCACGCGAATCCGACCAGCCCGGCAGACACAGACCCGACCGGCCGGGCGCACGCAAATCCGACCAGCCCGGCAGACGCGAATCCAACCAGCCCGGCAGACGCGAGTCTGACCGGCTCGGCGGGCGCGGGCCCGGCAGGCGCCAGTCCGACCAGCCCGGCGGACGCGGGCCCGACCGACCCGGCAGGCACAGGCCCGACCGGCCCGGCAGGCGCGAACCCGACCAGCCCGGCAGACGCGAGTCTGACCGGCTCGGCGGGCGCGGGCCCGGCAGGCGCCAGTCCGACCGGCTCGGCGCACGCGGGCCCGGCAGGCGCGAATCCAACCAGCCCGGCAGGCACAGACCCGACCAGCCCGGCGCACGCAAATCCGGCCAGCCCGGCGGACGCGAGCCCGACCGACCCGGCAGACGCGTGCCCGGCAGGCGCGAATCCGACCAGCCCGGCAGACACAGACCCGACCGACCCGGCAGGCACAGACCCGACCGGCCCGGCGCACGCAAATCCGACCGGCCCGGCGGACCCGAATCCCCCCGGCCCGGCAGACGCCGCCCCGCCGCGCAGGCCGGTCGGCCACCTGCCCGCGTCAGCTCCCGTGCGGCCGGAAGAAGAACCCGCCGGCGCCGCCGAGACGCTCCAGGTCACGGATCCGGCCCTCGCGACGCCCGCGCGCCGGGAAACCACCGGTTTCCCCACACCGCCCGGGCCCACCCCCGCCGGGGGCCCCGTCGGAATCTCCGACCCTGCGGACTCGCCGCTTCCGGCACCCGCCGACCGCAGGTCGGCCGCCGCGCCTTCGCCGTTCGCAGCCCCGCGAGCCAGCCGCCCGCTTCCCGCCGAGGGTGAACTCGCCGCCGCCCAGGCCCTCTTGGCCGCCGCCCGGCGCCCCCTCATCTGGGCCGGTGGCGGAGCCACGCGGGCCCGTGCCGAGCTGGG
This sequence comes from Streptomyces sp. NPDC059037, assembly GCF_042740015.1. NCBI lineage: Bacteria > Bacillati > Actinomycetota > Actinomycetes > Kitasatosporales > Streptomycetaceae > Streptomyces > Streptomyces sp. NPDC059037. The sequence goes on along the minus strand of NZ_JBHYIG010000097.1, from coordinate 5,883 downwards.
CGCGCTGCTCGACGCCACCGGGGCGGGGCTGCTCAGCTCCAACTCCGGGCGGGGCTCCGTGCCCGAGGACCACCCGCAGGTGATCGGGAACTTCGCCACCACCCCCGCCGCCCGGTCCCTCCTCGCGGACGCGGACCTGCTGCTGACCATCGGCACGCACTTCCGGTCCAACGAGACCGCCGACTACAGCCTTGAACTGCCCGCCGCGCACATCCAGATCGACATCGACGCCGCCGCCCTCGGCCGTGTGTACCCGGCGCGGCACCCTCTGCACGGTCACGCGCCCGACGTGCTCGCGGCCCTGCTGCCGCACGCGCGACGGGCCGAGGAGAGCTGGACGCGACGTATCACCGAGGTCCGCGGGGACGTCCGCGCCACCCTGCACGACAACATCGGCCCGCAGGCCGCGATCTGCGACGCCATCCGGGCCGCGCTGCCCCGCGAGGCCGTCGTCGCCCGCGATGTGACCATTCCGTCCAGCAGCTGGGGCAACCGGCTCCTGGAGATGTACGACCCGCGCGACAACGTCTTCCCGCGCGGCGGCGGCATCGGGCAGGGGCTCGGCATGGGCATCGGCGCGGCGCTCGCCAGGACCGACGCGCCCACCGTCGTCCTCGCCGGCGACGGCGGACTCGCCGTCCACCTCGGGGAGCTCCTCACGCTCGCCCAGGAGCGGCCCCGGCTCACCCTGATCGTCTTCAACGACGGCGGGTACGGCGTGCTCCGCAACATGCAGGACCGCTACAGCGAGCGCCGCTCCGGCGTGGACCTCGCCACGCCCGACTTCGAACTCCTCGCCCAGGCCTGCGGGTTGGCGTACGCGCGGATCGCCGCCGAGGAGCATGCGGAGCCCGTCATCAGCCATGCCGTCTCCTCCGACGGCCCGGCCCTCGTCGAGGTCGACCTGGCCCGGCTCGGCCCGATGAAGAACCCGTTCACCCCGCCCGTCAAGATCCCCGGCCAGTGAGGAGGTCCCTGCCATGAATGAGAGCGAACTGACGCTGCTGGTGCGCCGGATGACCTGGGAGGCGGACGGAGTACTCTCCGTCGAGCTCGCCCACCCGGACGGCAAGCCGCTGCCCGCGTGGACCCCCGGCGCGCACCTCGACGTCCACACCGGCGGCCACATACGCCAGTACAGCCTCTGCGGCGACCCGCGGAACGTGTCGGCGTACCGCATCGGCGTCCTCAACGAGCCGACGTCGCGCGGCGGTTCACGGCACATGCACACCACGCTGCGGCCCGGCCAGACGGTGACGGTGTCCGAACCGCGCAACCACTTCCCCCTCGACGACGCGCCGGGCTATCTGTTCATCGCGGGCGGCATCGGCGTCACCCCCCTCCTGGCGATGGCCCGCGAGGCGGCGCGGCGCGGAGCCGACTGGCGCATGGTGTACGGCGGACGCAACCGCGACTCCATGGCGTTCACCGATGAACTGGGCGCACTGAACGGCGACTTGACCTTCGTCCCGCAGGACGAGCACGGACACATCGACCTCGCCGCGGCGCTCGACGGCTGTACCGAAGGCACGCTCGTGTACTGCTGCGGCCCGGAGCCGCTGCTCGCCGCCGTGGAGGCGGCCTGCCCGGCCGAGCGGCTGCGCGTGGAGCGGTTCGCCGCGCCCGTCGTGGAGCGGGCCGGGGACGACTCCGCGTTCGAGGTGGAGTGCCGGGCGTCCGGGCTCACGCTCTCCGTCGGCGCCGGCACCTCGATCCTGCGGGCCGCCGAGGACGCGGGCCTCAACGTCAGCAGCTCCTGCCAGGAAGGCATCTGCGGCAGCTGCGAGACCCGCGTGCTCGAAGGCACACCCGACCACCGCGACTTCCTGCTCAGCGACGCCGAGCACGCGACGAACGCCTCGATGATGATCTGCGTCTCGCGCTGCGCGTCGGGCCGCCGCCTCGTCCTCGACCTGTAAGACCTGTAGATCCCCCCTGGAGGCACCCGTGACCACCACCTGGCCGTACCTGGACGTCCACCAGTCCCGTACCCACGAGCCGACCCCGTACGAGTACAAGCTCGCCGCCACCCTCGAAGAGGTCTTCACCAAGGACGGGCACGAACTCGCCGATGTCGTACGGGGCTTGAACGCCCGTCAGGTCCACGCGCCGGACGGCGCCCCGTGGACCGAGGAATCCTTCCGTGCCGAGATGAACCGACTGGGAGCGTGACCCCGATGACCACCCCGACCCCCCGCGTCGGCCCCGCCGCTTCCGCGGACCACATCTACGCCACCGGTCTGCGCAACCAGTGGCACCCCGTCGTCCCCTCGGACTTCGTCGCCCCCGGCGCGATGCGCAAGGTCACCGCCCTCGGCGAGCAGTGGCTGCTCTTCCGCCGCTCGGACGGCACCCTGTCGATGCTCGCGGACCGCTGCCCGCACCGCGGGGCTCCCCTGTCGCTCGGGAAGCACCTCGGCGACCGGGTGGCCTGCTGGTACCACGGCGTGGAGGTCGAGACCGACGGCACGGTCTCCTCCGTACCGGGCCTGCCCGGCTGCAACCTGGAGGGCAAGAAGCTCGTCACGTCGCTGCCCGTGCGGGAGACCGGCGGCGCGATCCTCGCCTACTTCGGCGACGAGCGGCACCCGGAGCCGGCCGAGCTGACGCTGCCGGATCCGCTCACCGACCCGGACGTCGACGCGTTCCTCTGCTACGCGGAGTGGAACGGCCCGTGGCGGTTCGCGGTGGAGAACCTCCTCGACCCGATGCACGGCGCGTTCCTCCACCATGAGTCGCACACCATGTACGACGGCGACACCACCGCCAAGTTCCGCATCCGGGAGACGGACCGCGGCTACTTCTTCGAGAAGACCGACCAGCGGGGCGTCAACTTCGACTGGGTCGAGCTGTGCCGCACCGGTGTCGACTGGGTGGACCTGACCATCCCGTACCCGCCGTCGGCGGGGCCCGGCGGCCCGTTCGGCATCGTCGGCATGGTCTGCCCGGTCGACGAGAACCGCACCGGCGTCTTCTTCTGGCGCTACCGCCGCGTCCAGGGCTGGCAGCGCGACACCTGGCGCTTCCTCTACAAGACCCTCATCGAGGAGCGCCACTGGCAGGTCCTTGAGCAGGACCGGGTGATGCTGGAGGCGATGCCCGCCGACGCGGACCAGCGCGAGAACCTCTACCAGCACGACCTGGGCTTGGTGCGGCTGCGCCGGATGTACCGCGCGGAGGCGGAGGCTCAGGCCTCTGCTTCGTGAGGTCCGTCGGAGTCCGTGATCGACCGCTCCAGCTTGGACATCAGACGGGCCAGCTGGCGGCACTCGGCAGGGGAGAGTCCGCCGAGCATCCGGCGTTCGTTGTCGAGATGCTCGGCGAACACCTCGTCGATCTTGGCGAGGCCCTCGTCCGTGAGCCGCGAGTAGACCACGCGGCGGTCGTCGGCGTCCCGCTCCCGCACGATCAGGCCGTCCTTCTCCAGACGGTCGATGCGCAGCGTCACCCCGGCCGACGAGACGAGCCCGGAGTCCGCGAGCTGTCCCGCGGTGAGCCGGTAGGGCGCCCCGGCCCTGCGCAGCGCGGTCAGTACGTCGAATCCGGCGACCGCGAGGCCGTGCCGCTCGATCGCGGTGGTGAGCCTGGTGTTGTAGCGCAGGAACGTGCGGTGCAGCCGGGCGAGCACCTCCAGGGGCGAGGTGTCGAGCTCGGGCCGCTCCCTGGCCCAGTCCTCGATGATGGACGCGACCGCGTCCTGGTGGGCCCCCGCCGACTTCTTCACGGCCATGTGCCGTAGCCTCCCTCTCGCCCGTCCCGCGGTCAGTACGGAACGTCAGTGCGGACGTCAGTGCGGACGTCAGTACGGAAATCTTAGCCCTGAGAGATATACGTATTCGCCTGACCCCCGTGCGCAAGGGCCCCAGGACACGCCATAATCGTCCGATACATCGGATGTCTTCTGTCTTGTGAGGCGAGGTCCCCATGGCTGTCACCGACGAAGCCATCGAAAAGATCAAGGGCATGATCGTCTCCGGCGCGTTGCGCCCCGGCGACCGGCTGCCCAAGGAGAGCGAACTCGCCGCCGACCTGGGCCTTTCGCGCAACTCACTGCGCGAGGCGGTGCGCGCGCTCTCCCTGATCCGCATCCTCGACGTACGACAGGGCGACGGCACCTACGTCACCAGCCTGGATCCGCAACTGCTGCTCGAAGCACTGAGCTTCGTCGTCGACTTCCACCGCGACGACACGGTCCTGGAGTTCCTCGCGGTGCGCCGCATCCTGGAGCCGGCGGCCACGGCCATGGCCAGCGTCCACATCACCGAGGCCGAACTGGACGTGCTGACCTCCCAGTTGGACGCCCTCGGCGCGGCGCCTTCGGTGGAGGAACTGGTCGCCTGCGACCTGGAGTTCCACCGCGGCATCGTGCAGTCGTCCGGCAACTCGGTGCTCTGCTCGCTCCTCGACGGTCTCTCCGGTCCCACCACCCGGGCCCGCATCTGGCGCGGCCTCACCCAGGAGGACGCCGTCAGCCGCACCCTGCACGAGCACCGGGCGATCCTCACCGCACTGCGGGACCGCGACGCGGAGGCGGCCAGGTCGTGGGCGACGGTGCACATCGCGAGCGTGGAGCAGTGGCTGCGCTCGACGCTGTGACTCGGCACCGCGCCTCGACGCTGTAAAGCACCCGGCGCCGAGGGAGTGCGCGGCCCTCCGGCGGGGCAGTGATCCGGTCACCGAGCGGCCATAAGGGGGCTGCGGAGGGCCCCGGCGGACGCCGTAAGGTTGGGGCGTACGTAAAGGACGTCGGAAGGAGGCCTGGGTGATCGAGCTCGAGGGGGTACCCGAGCTGGTCGACCCGGTCATGGTGGCCGCGTTCGAGGGCTGGAACGACGCCGGCGACGCCGCCTCCACCGCGGTCGCGCATCTCGACAAGGAGTGGAAGGGCGAGGTCTTCGCGGCGCTGGACGCCGAGGACTACTACGACTTCCAGGTCAACCGCCCCACGGTCTTCCTGGAGGGCGGCGTTCGCAAGATCACCTGGCCGACGACCCGGCTCTCGGTGGTCCGCGTGGGCGGCGACAAGCCGCGCGACCTCGTCCTGGTGCGCGGGATCGAGCCGTCGATGCGCTGGCGGTCGTTCTGCAACGAGATCCTGGGCTTCGCCCACGAGCTGGGCGTGGAGCTGGTGGTGATCATGGGCGCGCTGCTCGGCGACACCCCGCACACCCGCCCGGTGCCGGTCAGCGGCGTCACCTCCGACCCGGACCTGGCACGGACCATGGACCTGGAGGAGACGAAGTACGAGGGCCCGACGGGCATCGTCGGCATCCTCCAGGAGGCGTGCACGCACGCGGGCGTCCCGGCGGTCAGCCTCTGGGCCGCGGTGCCGCACTACGTGTCGCAGCCGCCGAACCCGAAGGCCACGCTCGCGCTCCTGAACCGCCTGGAGGACCTCATCGACCTGCGGATCCCGCTGGGCGACCTCGCCGAGGACGCCCGCGCCTGGCAGGTGGGCGTGGACCAGCTCGCGGCCGAGGACAGCGAGGTCGCCGAGTACGTCCAGTCGCTCGAGGAGGCCAGGGACACGGCCGAGCTGCCGGAGGCGTCCGGCGAGGCCATCGCCCGCGAGTTCGAGCGCTATCTGCGGCGGCGCGACGGCGGCGGTCCGACGCCGGGTGAGCGCACCCGGCCGCCGAAGCCTCAGCAGCGGCCGGGGACGGACGAGGACAGCGGCGGCACCGGCGGCACCAGCGGCACCGGCGAGGAACCCGGACCCTCTGATTCCTCCGAGGACTGACGAGGGCACGAGGACTGAACGAGCGCGGGGCGGCATCCTGAAGGATGCCCCCCCCCCCGGGTGGCCCACCAGTGGCCGGGCGGCCCCGGAGCAAGCCCAACGGCCGCAATTTACCGGCGAGCCCCCGCCCCCTGTTTTATAAA
>NZ_JBHYIG010000096.1:0-30440 GCF_042740015.1 Streptomyces sp. NPDC059037 | reverse complement strand
GGTTCGCTGTGTGAACGCACGGCTTCTGGTGGGGAGTTGGACCGTATGAGCAGCCCAAAGCGACGGTCACGGAGAAACGCGTCGGCGATGCGGATGGTGGGCGCGCTGCTCGCCGTCCATCGCGAGGCGGCCGGGTACACACAGAGGTCACTGGCCGAGCGGTTCGTCATCAGTGAGGAAGCGATCGCCTCCATTGAGCAGGGGCGGAGGCCCCTGAAGATGGATCTCGCGGTGCAGCTGGATGAACTCCTGTGCACCAACCGCACGTTGGAGACCGCCGTCGACAATATGCCGGAGGTGGATCTGGTTCCGAGGTGGGCGGAGGAGTATCTGGACTGTGAGCGGGAGGCGATTGCGATCTCGTGGTACGAGAGCCTGCTGGTGCCTGGCCTACTCCAAACGGAGGCGTACGCACGAGCCGTCTTCCGTAGCCGCGTTCCCGTCTACGACGAGGACGAGATCGAGCAACTCGTCGCGGCGCGTATCGACCGGCGAGGGGTTCTACACCGCAGGCAGCCGCCGACGGCCAGCTTCGTGATCTGGGAGGCGGCGCTGCGGGACCAGTTGGGTGGGAAGGGTGTGTACGCCGAGCAGCTGCGTCACCTGCGCGAGTACGCCGAACTGCCTGGCCTCGCCTTGCAGATCCTGCCCTTGGGCCGCACAACGCACGCCGGACTCCAAGGTCCATTCATCCTGTTGGAGACACCCGAGCACCAACGACTCGCCTACACCGAAACCCAGCGCGGCAGTCACCTGATCGCCGATCCGGATGAGGTAGCGATCCTTACCCAGAAGTATGCGATGCTGCGGACACAGGCCCCCAACGCGGAGGAAACCAGGGACCTGTTGGACCGACTGCTAGGAGACCAATGACCGGCAGCACCGCGCTTGAGTGGTTCAAGTCCAGCTACAGCGGCGACGAAGGCGGCGCCTGCCTCGAAGTCGCCTACGCATGGCGGAAGTCGAGCTACAGCGGAAGCGACGGCGGCAACTGCCTAGAAATCGCCACCCACCCCACCGCCGTACACATCCGCGACTCCAAGAACCCGGACGGCGGCCCGCAGCTCACCGTGGCCCCGGATGCCTGGACCGCCTTCCTCGCCCTCCCCCAGGACCGCGCCTGACGACGTGCGCTACTACCTCTACGTCTCCGGCACCAAGCTGGCCATGCTGTACGAGCAGATCCCGCCCAAGCTGCTCAAGCGGCTCGCCGTCGAGGCGAAGGTCGATCTGAAGGTGCTGAGTCTCGCCGTGCAGTCGTCGCGCGCCGAGACGACGAGCACGTACGAGCGGCTCGACATCGTCGAGTCGTACTTGGAGCGGGAGTTCGACGTCGGCTGGATGACGGAGCCGAGACCCTGGTTCCGGGGTGATCTGGGGCTGCGGATCGCGGGGTACGGCTCGCCCGCCGGGCCGACGTTCATGACGGGGCGCGAGGGCGACACCGTCGTCGCGCTCATCGGGTCGGGGCACCATCTCATCGGGCAGCGGACGGCTCCCGACACGATCCAGGCGGCCTACTCCAATCTGCCGTCGCTGTTCCAACTCGCGCGGGAGGGCGCCCCGGCCCATGGGCGTCACGCCGCCGAAGGGGAGGCGATGCGCCAAGTCCTGCTGTTCTCCCAGTCGTTGACGGTGCCGCCCGTATACGGCGAGTTCCTCGCCCGGCGGCTGCTGCACGGAACCGTCACCGGACGGGACGGCCGGGAACTGCAGATCGTCATCGGCACTCCGCTGTACGTGGCGATGTCGGACGAGGACCAGGAGCAGGGGCGGGGAGCCTGAGTGGAGCCGGACACGGCACGTCCCGACCTGGTCCGGATGCGGCTCGCCGGGGACGTGGAGGGCCTGTCCCTGGCCATGCGGTCCGCCGAGTTCACGACGGCCCTGGCGGCCGTCCAGCTGATCGGGGACATCGGTGGCCCGGCTGCCGCCGACGCGCTCCTCGACTGTCTGGAGCGGCCGGGCAGCTACGTCCGCCATCTCCATCTGTGGGTCATCACCCCCTTGGCGAAGCTCGGCGAGCGCCGCGCGGTCCCCTTGCTGCTGCGGCGGCTGCGCGAGGGTCTGGTGGAGAACTCCGGTCAGGAGGAGACCCTGTTCCGGGCCCTTGGCACCCTCGGCGGGCCCGAGATCGTCAGGGAACTGATCGGTCGGCTTGCCGAGCCGCGCCCGTCGAAGCCGGTGCTCGACGCGTTGGCCGCGCTGCGCCCGCCGGAAGCCGTGCCCGCGTTGCTGGCCGCGCTCTGGACGCTGCTGCCCGGTGACGAGATGCATGCGGTGAAGGTGCTCGGCGCGATGCGCGATCCCCGTACGGGAGCTGCGCTGCTGTTCCTCGTGGACTCGGAGAGCACCTCCCCCGCCTTGCGCAGGGCCGCCGTCAAGGCGCTCATCAAACTCCCCGAGGAGTCCTGGCCCCCACCGGCCGGCTGGATCCCCGAGATCATGCTGCGGCGCGCGCTGCGCGATCCGGACGCGGCGACCGCGGCGCCCGCGGCCGAGCTCCTCGCCCGGACCAAGACGGGGCGGGACGTGCTGCGGGGCGATCTGATGGACTCCGTGCCGGGGCGGCGTGCCAAGTTCCGAGTGCAAGCCTGCGTCGCTGTGACGGTCTGCGCCTTCGTCCAGGACCGGCCCGACCTCTTCGGCGAGGCACAGGACTATCGGGACGTACCGACCCTGATCAAGCTGCTCGACCCGGCGGCCGTGCCGACCGTGCGCAGGGCGGCGGCCTCGGCGCTCGGGGCGCTCGGCGGCGCGGAGGCCACCGCGGCGCTGCTCGCCGCGCTGGGCGACGCGCGGATCGGCGAGGCGGTCGCGGGGGCGGTCGCCCGCCTTCCGCAGCCGCCCGTCCGTGAGCTGCTCGCGGTCCTCGGCGGGAAGGGCGGGGACAGTCAACGGCCGTGCGCCGCACTGGCGTTGGGCCTGCTGGAGTGCGCCGAGGCCGCGCCCCTGCTCCTTGCCGCCCTGGACGACGAGACCGCGCCGAAGCTGCGTACCGCCGCCGCCGACGCCCTCGGCGCGCTGCGCCACGGACCGGCCGCCGAACGCCTCGCGGCCCTGGCGGTGGACGGGGAGGAGTCGGGCACGCTCCGGGCCCGTGCCGTGCACGCGCTGGGGCTGATCGGCGTACGGGAATCGCTGCCGGGGCTCCTGGCCGCCGTACGCGACCCGTCGAATCCGGTGCGGCTCCAGGCGGCGCAGGCGCTCGGCGGGTTCCCGGGGCCCGAGGCGGCGCAGGCGCTGGGGGCGCTCGCCGCCCGGGACGCCGACCGCGACATCGCGCGGGCCGCGGTCCTCGCTCTGGGCGGGATGGGCGCGTTCGCCGCACCCCTCCTCGCCTCCCTGGCACAACCGCTCCGGCAGGACGTCGACGTCGACCGTGAGGTGATCACCGCGCTCGCCCGGTGTCCCGGGCCCGAAGCGGTCGCGGGGCTCGTGCAGTTGACCGGGCCGGATCTGTCGGAGGGCCTTCACGTGATGGTGGCCGAGGCGCTGGGCGGGATGCGTGCACCCCAGAGCGCCGCGGCGTTGGGCGCGCTGCTTGCCGATGGCCATCCGTACCACTGCCGCCATGCCGCCCTGCGGGCCCTCGCCGCGCTGGGCACCGAGGAAGCCGACGCCTACGTCCTCGCACACTGCCGGACGGCCGACCGCACCACCCATGTCTGGCGCGAGGCCCTCACCGCCATCGCGGAACGGCGCGATCCCCTCCGGCGAGACCGCGCCTGACCGCGGCCGGGATACGGCCGCGGTGCGGCCGTCAACTGCGCTCCCCCGTCGCCCGCTCACCGACCCCTCACGCACTCCCGCCCAGCGCAAGCCGCAGCGGATCCCGCGTCCCCGCACCTTCCGCGAAGGCCGCCGCGTAGGCCCGCTCGCCGAGGGTGCGGCGGATCAGGTGCTCGGCCTCGGCATGGGCGTCGTGCAGCGGCCGCAGGCCCGTCAGTGCGACGCCGGTGGTCCGCAGGAGCTGGTCCGCCGCCCCCATCAGGCGGGCGGCCCGGCCGTGGTCACCGGTGGCGGCAACGGCCCAGGCCATGGCCTCCACGCCCCACACAGTGCCCCAGAGGTCGCCGATGGCACGCTGCCGGCGCAGGGAGTCGCGGAACAGTTCCGCCGCCCGGTGCGGGTCGCCGTGCCGGAGTTCCGCGAGCGCCATGCCCCACAGCGCCCAGGAATGCGCCCAGCCCGCACCATGGGCGTCGGCCTCGGTCACGTACTCACGGCCGGCCGCGAGCGCGGACTCCCGCTCACCGAAGAAGGACTCCGCCATGGACCAGAGCATGGTCGCCATGTGCGCGTCGCCCACTTGGCCGCCGGCCCGGAAACGCTCCCTGGCCCTCGCCAGGAGCACGATGGACCGTACGTCCCTGTGGATGAGGAAGGCGAAGACGCCCTCCATGTACGAGAGCACGCCCAGTGCTTCGCCGTCCGTGATCTCCCCGCCGAGCCGCACGGCCTCGGCCAGAAAGCCCTCGGCGGCGGACCGGTCCCCCTGGCACAGCGCGATCCAGGCGGCGAGCGCCAGACAGCCGGCGCGCAGGGGGGCGGGCGCGTCAGGGGCGAGGCCGAGACCGCCGGTCAGCCAGTGCCTGCCTTCGCCGAGCGAGCTGCTGAAGAACCAGTACCGGGTGCGGGTGAGGTTCGCGGCGATCCCGAGGCCGGCCGTGGCGTCGCCCTCTCCCGTGACGCAGAAGTCCAGGGCCGCCCGCAGGTTCGGCGACTCCAGGCGCAGCCGGGACAGCCAGGCGACCTCGTCGGGCCCGCACCACTGCTCCGCGGCCCGCGCCGCCATGTCCGCGAAGTACGCGCAGTGGCGCCGCCGCAGCGCGATGTCCCGGCCGAGCTCCCGGAGCCTTGACTGCCCGTACTGGCGCAGGGTCTCCAGCATGCGATACCGGGCCCGGGGGCCTGTCGTGTCGACGGTGAGCACCGACTTGTGCGCCAGCGCGGCGAGGACGTCCACGATGTCCTCGCGGGCCATGTCGTCGCCCGGACAGACCGCCTCGGCCGCCGCGAGGTCGAAGCCGCCGGAGAACACCGACACCCCTGCCCACAGGCTTCTTTCGCGCTCGTCGCACAGGTCGTGGCTCCAGTCGACGACGCCGCGCAGGGTGCGCTGGTGCCGGGGTCCTGTGGGCGCCCCGGTGTCGGAAAGGAGCCGGAACCGGTCGTCGAGACGCTCCAGGATCTCCTCCGCCGAGAGCGTGCCGAGGCGCACCGCCGCCAGCTCGACCGCCAGCGGGATGCCGTCGAGGCGGCGGCACAGGCGGCCCACGGCTTCCTCGTTGCGTGCGGTGATCCGGAAGTGCGGGGCGCAGGCCTCGGCCCGGTCGGCGAGCAGCCGCACGGCTTCGCAGCGTGTCAACGTCGGTGGTGCGCCGCGGTCCTGAGGGACCGTCAGCGGCGGTACGGGCAGCAGGTACTCCCCCGGGACGCGCAGCCCCTGGCGGCTCGTGGCAAGGACCCGCAGGCCAGGGGCGGCGGCAAGGAGCGTACTCAGGAGGTGTCCTGCCGCATCGGCGACGTGCTCGCAGTTGTCGAGGACCAGCAGCAGCTGCCGTTCCCGCAGGTGCTCGACGAGCACCGCCGTACCGGGGCGCAGTGACTGGTCGGGGATGCCGAGCGCGTCGGCGACCGCACGGTCCAGGAGCTGCGGCTCGGTCAGTGGCGCCAGGTCCGCGAGCCAGGCACCGTGCGGGAACGCCCAGGAGGCCTCGGCGGCCGTGCGCAGCGCCAGGCGCGTCTTGCCGACGCCGCCGGGACCGGTGAGCGTGACGAGCCGGGCGTTCTCAAGCAGCTGCCGCGTTCTGCGCAGGATGCCCTCCCGGCCGATGAACGTCGTCGTCTCGGCGGGCAGGTTCCCCTCGGCCCGCGGCCCCTCCGGCGACGCGGGTGCGGTCAGGGAGAGGTCCGCGGTGAGCACGCGCTGATGGAGCTGCCACAGCTCCGGACCCGGGTCGACGCCCAACTCGTCCTGCAGCAGGGCGCTGACGGTCCGGTAGCAGTCCAGGGCCTCGCCCTGCCGGCCCGAGCGGCAGAGGGCCAGCATGCGCTGCGCCCAGAAGCGCTCCTGCAGCGGGTGGGCGGCGGTGAGTTCGCGCAGGCGCGGCAGTACGTCCGTGTGCCGTCCGAGCTGGAAATCGGCGTCGGTGCGCAGTTCGAGCGCGCCGAGGCGCCGCTCGTTCAGCGCGGGAACGACCTCAAGGCGCAGCCGCTCTGACGGAACGTCCGAGAACGGCTCCCCGCGCCACAGCGCCAGCGCCTCGCCGAGGAGCGCCGAAGCCCGCTCGGCCGCCGGCGCCGCCGCGGCGGCGCAGGCCCGCGCGACCAGGGCATCGAACCGGTGCAGGTCCAGGGCCTCATCGGGCACGTCGATGAGATAGCCGCCCGCGCACGTACGGATCGCTCCGCCGCTCAGGGTGCGGCGCAGCCGCAGCACGTAGTTCTGCAGGGCGTTGCGGGCGCCGTCCGGCGGTTCGTCCCACAGTCTGTCGATCAGGGTGTCGGCGGAGACGACCTTGTTGGCGTCCACCAGGAGCGACGCCAGAAGGGCCCGCTGCTTGGCCGCCCGCATCACCACGGGCCTCCCGTCGAACAGCACTTCAAGCGGCCCCAGGAGCCGGTACTCGAACTCCGCGATCCTCGCCACAGTCACGTTGCGTAATGATCCCAGCGCGCGGGGTGAGTGTCGAGTGACCGTCGAGTGAGCGGCCCGATAGGACCGGCCGGAAACATCACAGGGGTGCGGACGACGGTGCACGTCGAGTGCACCGCGACGCGGATCCAGAAGGAGACCGACCCATGAACAAGCCTCGCCGCCTCACCGGCCTCGCCATCAAGCTCGCGGCAGTGGCGGCCGCCACGCTGCCGGCGTTCGCCGTCGCGCCGGGCGCGGCGGCGGCACCGCAGGCACCGGCCGTCGCCGGTGCCCTCAACTGCACCACGGACACCGATGGCGTCTGGGGTCACGCGCACTGCACCAACAACACCACGGACGTGAAGAGCTTCCGTGTCGTCGTGGTCTGTGGGGGATGGCCGGATGTCGTCGGAGACTGGAAGACACTGAATCCGGGCGCGGCCGACACTTCGAGCGCCCGCTGCATCCTCGGCACGGGTGTCGGCCGCGTGGGCGTGGAGGAGGCGTGACCTCCTGACAGCGGGTGGCGTACCTCTGCGAAAAGTAGCTCGACAGCGCGCTGTCGCCGTGCCTAAGATCCACGGCGACATCGCGTGCCGGTCACCGACCGGGTGAGGCATGGAGGTGTCGGGAGATGCCTTCTGGAGGCATTCCTTGTCGGTCGAGCTGAACCACACGATCATCCACGCCCGTGACAACCGGGAGTCCGCCGAGTTCCTCACGGACCTTCTGGGCCTTGAAATCACCTCGGAATGGGGCCCGTTCATCGCGGTGGCCCTGAGCAACGGAGTCACCCTGGACTTCGCCACCATCCCCGCCAAGGACATCGCGCTGCAGCACTACGCCTTCCTCGTCTCCGAGGAGGAGTTCGACGCGGCGTACGAGAAGATCTCGACGCGCGGGATCGAGCACTGGGCGGATCCGCACCAGAAGCAGCCGGGCGAGTTCAACACCCATGACGGCGGCCGCGGGGTCTACTTCCTGGACCCGGCGGGCCACGCCATGGAACTGATCACCGTCCCGTACGGCGGCTTCCCGGGATCATGACGGGCAGCTCTTCGCCTTGTCCCCCCGGTACGTCCGGTACAGCGGCAGCTTCTCCTTGTCGTCGGACCGGGCGACCGGCGGGAACTCGATGATCGGGACGGGCTTGCAGACGGCCCACTGGTTGTTCTCACCCGGCCCTGTGAACCCGTAGGTGCCGCCCGCCCCGACCAGACAGCCGGTGCACGCCTCGCCGTTGATGGTCGAGATGGTGAGCGTGCTGTACACATCCTTGGTGGAGGGCAGCAGGGCCGGGTCGGGCGTCTCCTTGCCGCCTTCGTTGATCTCGCTGTACGTACGGTCGACGGCGGAGGCGAGGAGAGCGAACCCGTCGTGGTACATGGCCGCGTACCCGTCCGCCAAGGGCTTGGCCCCCAGCTCGTGTTCGCCGGCGATCTTCTTGAAGCGCGCGAGGAAGGGGGAGAAACCCGAGGGCGCTTCGCCGGAGGCCTTCGTCCAGGCGGGGTCGTAGGCCGAGGCGTCGACGATCGTGGCGTTGGCCCTGCGCAGGCTCCGTTCGATGTCGTCGGAGGTGAGCGTCGGCTCCAGGCCGATGCCGACCTTGAGGATCCGCAGCTTGGCGCCGCCGCGGTCGCAACCGCCCTCATGGGCAAGGCGGTTGATGAAGGCGGGCAGATCCTGGTCGCGTCCCGCGAAGAAGACGGTGTCCGCCTCGTCGCGGCAGATCCTCGCGACGGCGTCGGCGAAGCGCCGCGGGATGCCCTGGTCGTCGCCCGACGAACCGATGTAGTGGGAGTTGTGGTTCTTCAGGTCGTAGGTCTTGCCGAAGTGCCGGTCGAAGATCTCACGCAGGTTCTGGGAGTACACGTCGCCCTCGCGGCTGTCCCAGAGCAGCAGGCCCCTCTCCTTCTGCGGATAGCGGTCGACGTAGCGGGACAGGGCCTTGGCGAACTCTTCGTTGTTGGGCGACGTCTTGAAGAAGTACCGGGAGTTCATGGAGGCGGCGGTGATCACCGGGCCGACCGTGGGGATGCCGCGCCTGGTGAGCTCGGCCACCGCCTCGCGGGTGTCCGTCGTACTGCTCGGGATGCCGGTCACCCCCACCAGCGGGGCCCGCTTGTCCCGCGTCAGCTCGGCGAGACGCTCCACGACGGGCTTCCACTCGCTGAGGTCCTTGCCGTCGGGGGCGAGGAGCAGCTGGTAGTGCGGCCCGCTGGCGCTGTTCGCCTCCAACTGCGCCGCGTGGGCCCCCGCGAGGGCACGCCGGATCATGTCGCCGGTCATCGCGCTGGACGCGTCCGACGTGAAGGGCATCATCAGGGCGATGCGTACGTACGGAGTGCGGGCCCTGCCGTCCGACGGGTTCTCCCAGTCCTGCTCGACCCGGGCGTTCTCCTCCGCCACCGCCTTGATGAGGCTCTCGGTCTTCTCGTCCGCGTCGAAGGCCCGGTCGGTGACCCCGACGCACTCCCCGGCGATCTCCTCCAGGTCGTCACCGCACGGACCGGGGCGCGAGTTGTTCCAGGTGACGGCGCCGATGACGAGGGCGATCACCACCACCGCGGCCACGAGCCATTCGAGGGGGCCCCACTCCTTGGGCGGGTGGTTGAACATCATGACCCCTCACTGCCGGGGACGGGCAGTTCCTGCCGCTTGCGGGCGGCCACCGGCCAGTCGCGGGCGGCCCTGCCAAGGGCTGCGTACCAGGTGTTGTGGCGCCGGGAGAGGAATCCCAGTTCGTCGCCCACCGCCTGGCACAGGGTTTCGGCATCCGGGTCGATCGCCGCGTCGGCGTACGGCTCGGACAGATACCACAGGGCATGCAGGAGCCGGTTGATACAGCGGCCCGCCTCGTCGAGGTGGGTGTAGCGCGCGGCGTGCTCCCCGAGCGCGATCTCCACCCGGTCGTCGCTCCAACCACCGTGGACGGCCCGGGAGTCCACGTCCGACGCGGTGCCTCCCGACGGAGGGGTCGGGGCGGTGGCGCAGTGCCGCAGGCACTTCAACCAGTGCTCGACCTTCTGCACCGCCTCCTCCGCACCGAACTCGTCGGCCAGCATCGCCACCACCTCTGCCGCGTTCCCGGCGGCGAGGTTGTGCCGCAACGCGTCCGCTTCCTCCTGGGCGGAGCCCTGCTCGTGGCGCAACCGCAGGAGGCGGTGGATCTCGTGCCAGCTGTGCGGATCGTCGGGGGGCGGCGATGTGCGGCGTGCCTCGTGGACGAGGAGCGACTGGAGCAGCCGGCTCTCGACCAACCGCGCGTCGACGGGGACGGACTGCTGCCACTGCCGCTCCACCAGGTACTGTGCCGCCGCGTTGGCGGGCAGCTGCTCGGGCCCCTCAAGACCCAGGGTCTTGGCGAGTGACTCCGCGGTCGCGTTGTCCCGCGCCAGGCACAGCACGAGGAGCCGGTCACGCTGGCGCCGGTCCGGCAGCAGATCCTCCAGAAGCACCTGGGTGACCGGGCGCCCCTGCGCGGTGTGCAGGTCGAGCAGGTCCCTGGGGGCCACCGTGCTGTCCTGCCGCGCCGCGTGGACCACGGCGTCGCACAGCACGGTGCTGGCCGCCGGGTGCCCGCCGGTCAGCGAGTGCAGCGCCGTTGCCAGATGCGGGTGGAGCAGCCGCGCGGACGCCCGGTCGAGCATCGACAGGACGTCGTCCCTGCCCAGCGGCGTGAGCGGCACGACGAGCAGTCCGGCGGACGGATCGTGTCCCGTGCGCTGCCAGATGGCGGCGGCCTTCTTGGGCCGCGCGCCGCCCACGGCGGACAGCAGGTCGGCCAGTTCACGACGCACCGCCTGCGGCGCCTCCTCCTGCGGCACGTCCCCGAGCCGGGTGGCGACGACGGTGATCCGTTCGCGGTGCGGCCGCCGCGCGGTGGCGCGGTGTTCGAGGAGCAGGTCCAGGAAGCG
Organism: Streptomyces sp. NPDC059037; assembly: GCF_042740015.1. NCBI lineage: Bacteria > Bacillati > Actinomycetota > Actinomycetes > Kitasatosporales > Streptomycetaceae > Streptomyces > Streptomyces sp. NPDC059037. Next base: position 19,880 of record NZ_JBHYIG010000096.1, on the reverse strand, counting down.
CTGCCCCCCGGGGGCGTGCGCCTCGTCGAGGAGGATCAGTGGCCAGGGCTCACGGTTCAGCTGCCGCACCAGGCCGTAGGCGGCGGCCACCTCGTCAAGGAAGGCGGCCATGAGGGTGTTCTCGACGGCGTGCTGGTAGTCGCCGCCCCGGTGGAAGCGGCGGCCGAGCTCCAGCAGGGCATCAGGTTTCCCGGTGGCGTGGTCCGGCGTGGTGTGCCGCCGCCCGTACCAGTTCCGGGCCGGTGCGAGGCCCCGCAGGGACTGCAGTTCACGCAGGATCGCCGCGGTGACCGGCTGCGAGCCGTCGTCGTCCTGCGCCGCGACACCCGCGGCGGCCGCGCCCGCCGCCTCGGCGACGGAGGCTTCGACCCGCTCCGACCACTGCCGCGCCACATCCCGCTCGCCCCCGGCGATCAGGCCGCAGGCGATCAGGAGCCGGGCATGCCGGGCACACACGGCGTCCCGCCCGTCCGCGTCGCCGGCGGACCAGCCGGAGACCGCGAACAGGCCAGGCAGCAGTACGGGGAACAGGCCGAGCCCGGGTGCGAGCGCGCACACGATCCGCTCGAGGATCTGCACGAAGTCGGCGGCCGGCGCGGCGGGCACACCCCCGGACCGCGCGGGGACGGCGAGTACGACGGCGGACGCCCCCGGCACCACGACCCGCACATGAGCCAGCGGGATCCTCTTGTGGTAGTTCCGCGCGAGCGCGTCCAGGACGGCGCTGCGACCGAGTCCGTGCTGCCCGGTGAGCAGGACGACGGGCACGTCGTCGCCGAAATCCCTTTTCCTGCGCGCCCGTTCGTCGTAGGCCAGGCCGGTGAGCGACGGTATGAGCGAGCCCACCAGAGGGTCGCGACCGTACAGCAGTGGCGTTTGCGGCTTGCCCATCCGACGACATCCTGCTTCCGCTGGGGGCCTTCGGCCGCGACCGGGGCGAGTCGCAGCGCTCCCCCGGGCATCAGCCGCTGACTACTGCTCCAACTCCCTTTTGAACAGTGGAACTTACCCCCTTTTCCTCAGGGCTGTGGGTAGATCTCGAGGGCGACCCGGCCGGGGAGGTCCGCCGCCGCATGGACCTCTCCGGGGTAGGCGAGCCTGACCCGTCGCAGCCCGGACAGACCGGCCAGATGAGAGAGATCGATCTCGGTGCCCTGGGTGACATGGATCTCGACGAGTCCCAGCAGCCTCCGGGCGATGCGCCGCAGCGACACCGGTGCACCCGGCCTGGCGTACACATAGAGATGGGTGACCTGCGAGACCTGCGCCTTCGGGTCGAAGAGCAGGGTGCTCAGCTGCTCGGGGGAGAGGGTCAGCGTGCGCAGCGCGGGCAGTCCGGCGAGCAGGGCCCCCCACCCGTCCGGCAGCAGTCGGTGGCCCGCCTCGTGCAGGCGCAGTTCCTCCAGTTCCTGGAAGTTCCCGATCTCCGAGAGATCGACCGTGCCCATCGGCAGCGCGAGGACCCGCAGACCCCCGAGGCGGGACAGATCGGCGAGCCCGCGCCAGGGAACCTGCAGCCCCAGGTGCAGGGCGCGCAGGCGTGGGCACTGCGCCAGCTTCGCCAGTGGCTCGAACTGCGGGAGGTCCTCGAGGACGAGGGTGTGCAGCCGGGGCAGCCGGGTCAGCGGCGCGGGCTCCCTGAGGTTGCGGCAGCCCTGCAGGGTGAGGCTCTCCAGCGCAGGGAAGTCCCCGAGCAGACCGAGATCATCCAGCTGGAGCGCGCCGCGCAGCCGGAGCTCGCGCAGGCGCCGCGGATCCAGCGCCGCACGTACGGCCTCCGGGGCGAAGTCACCGTGGATGCCGACGCGTTCGCATCCCGGCAGGTCCGCGAGCGCGTCGAGCTCGGCACGCGAACGCACGATGACGGGCTGCGACGGGTCCGCGGTGAGGAGCGGCCGGATGATGTCGTCGGCGTAGACACCGGTGTCGAACCGGTCCCAGTGGCCGAGGAGTTGGGCCCGCACCACGGGCTGCCGGGTGTCGAGGAACTCCTTCAGGCGCGGGATGGCTGCGTCACCGCCGATCTGGCAGATCGCGTGGACGGTCGCAAGCTCCTCGTCGCCGTCCAGGTCCCGCGCCCTGGGCAGCAGGCCGAGCAGCAGCGGCCCCGTGCGCGCGAGGACCCTGGCCTGGCGCAGGCTGCGCGGCGGGACCATGCGCGCCGCCTCGGCCTCGATGGCCAGCCGCACGGCGGGGTCGAGACGGGTGGCCTGCTCCAGCGACGCGAGGGCGAGCAGTCGCAGTCTGGCCTGGACCGTGGCGTCCTTCTCGAGGTTGCCGCGGTCACTGAGCCGCATGAGCAGATCGGCGCGTCCCTTGTGATCGCTCTGCGCGACGGCCATCTGCACCACGTCCTCCCACTGGTCGGCGTGTGCGTTCTTCACCAGGATGCCGAAGTCCCGCTCTTCGAGCACCGCCTTGGCCCCGAGATAATCCTGAAAGGTGCGGTGGATGAAGTCCACGGCTCCCGAGGCGGGTTCACGGAGCACTCCGGTCCGTTCGATGAGGTACTGCAGGGCGTCCTCGGGTTCGCCCATGTTCTGCAGGCTCGGTACCTGGGGCTGGAGCCTGCGGACGAGCTCCACGGCGTCCGTACGCTCGATCTGGGTGCGTTCGTTGCGGATCAGCCAGTACGCGAGGCGCTTGAGGGGTTCGGCGGCGGCCTCCTCGCTGAGCTTGAGGCCGCGCAGTCCGCGCTCCACGTCGCGCCGTTCGAGCAGCATGGACAGGGCCGCCTTGTAGAGGGCGGCCCGGCCCGCGGGCAGATAGCCGTTGCGCTCCCTGTGCAGGGCGCAGATCAGCGTGCACATCAGCGGGTTGGTGGCGAGCCTGCTCAACTCCGGCCGCACGCGCAGGGATTGGATCAGCGCGTCGTCCTCCCCCTCGCGCGCCGCGGCCGCCCTGTGCCACCGCTGGATGAAGCGCCGCAGGTCGTCGGGGCGCAGGGCGTTCAGGGTGAACTCGTGGAAGCCCTCGCGCTCCAGCCAGCCGGGGGCGAGCGCGGAGGGGCGGGTGGTGGCGAGCCACAGGTTGCCGGAGAAGGCGGCGAGGAGACCGCGCAGCCAGTCCCGGGTGCGGGTGCGGTCGGCCTTGGGAATCTCGTCGAGGCCGTCGATGAGCAGGACACCGCGGCCGTTCTGCAGCAGGCGCGCCGTCCAGCCCGCGGGTTCGGTGCCCGCCAGCGGGCAGCCCATCCGGCGCAGGAAGTCGTCGGGCAGCGGCAGTTCGGTGCCCTCGCGGACCAGGGTGCGCAGCGGCAGGACCAGGGGAACGCGCCCCAGGAGCTGCGGCAGATGTCCCGGCACCGTCTCCTGCTGGGCGGTGGTCAGGGCCAGCCACTGGACGAGTGTCGTCTTGCCCGTACCGGCGAGCCCGTGCAGCAGTACGCGCCGGTGACCGACGAGGACGGTCTCGACGCTCTCCTCGAGTTCCGCCGCCCTTCCCTCACGGGCCACGTCGGGTTCGTCGTCCACGGCGGCCGTCGCGACGGCCCGCAGGCTCAGATAGGCGCTCTCCAGGGGCCATTCCTTGCCGCGGGGGTCGCGCAGATCGACTCCGTAGAGGGTGAGGCTGCCGTGGCGCTTGACGACGTAGCGCGCGTAGTCCTCCTCGAAGCGGGCGTCCGCCGCCGTCCAGTCGTCGCCCGAGACGCGGCGCAGGATGACCTCCAACCGGTCGCGCTGGCGCCGCAGTTCGTGGAACTCCTCGAGTTGGGCCCGGGCCGCGAATCCGGGCCGCTGGGTGAAGAACCGCACGAGGTGCACGCAGGCCGTGCGCAGGAGTACGTCGTGGAAGAGCGCCGCGTCGCGGGTGAGCAGCCTGCGCGTGTCGGGCCCGGCCTTGCGGGACAGTTCCTTGGCCAGTTCCTCGGGCCCGAGCACGAAGACCTGCACGTCGTCCATGTCGAGCTCGCCGAGGGCGAAAAGGGTACGGGTCAGGGCCTGCCCGACGGCGTCGTGCTCGTCGTCCGCGATCGGCCGCTCGTGCGGCCCGGCGGCCCGTACCGCCCGGCGCACCAGCTCCCGGGCGAGCCGGTGCATGTCGTCCTTGCTGAGCGCGGGGTGGTCGCCCGCGAAGGACAGCAACCCCTTGATCCGTACGGGCCGTTCGGTGTACTCGGCTCCCGGTGCCTTGGGCGGCGGCAGCAGCAACCGCTTCAGCAACGGCACCACGACCGAGGAGGCGACCTTGATGCCCACTGCTCCAGCGTCCACTGCAACCCCCGTCGCCGCCGCGCGTTCCCTGGCACACAAAGCGTAGGGCCCGCACCCCCCGGCAAGGGAAGTGCGGGCCCAACTGCCCTGGGGCGAGACCTACTTGCGGATCAGCGAACGCAGCACGTACTGCAGGATGCCGCCGTTGCGGTAGTAGTCCGCCTCGCCGGGGGTGTCGATGCGGACCACCGCGTCGAACTCCACCCCGGTGTCGGTGGTGACCTTGACCGTCCGAGGCGTGGAGCCGTCGTTCAGCTCGGTGAGGCCCGCGATGGAGAAGGTCTCCTCGCCGGTCAGGCCGAGGGAGTCGGCGGACTGGCCCTCCGGGAACTGCAGCGGGACGACGCCCATGCCGATGAGGTTCGAGCGGTGGATGCGCTCGTACGACTCGGTGATGACGGCCTTCACGCCGAGCAGGCTGGTGCCCTTGGCGGCCCAGTCGCGCGACGATCCTGAGCCGTACTCCTTGCCGCCCAGGATGACCAGCGGGATGCCCGCGGCCTGGTAGTTCTGCGAGGCGTCGTAGATGAACGAGACCGGGGCGTCGGCCTGCGTGAAGTCACGCGTGAAGCCGCCCTCGGTGCCCGGCGCGATCTGGTTGCGCAGGCGGATGTTGGCGAACGTGCCGCGGATCATGATCTCGTGGTTTCCGCGACGGGAACCGTACGAGTTGAAGTCGCGGCGCTCGACGCCGTGCTCCGACAGGTACTTGCCGGCCGGGGTGTCGGCCTTGATCGCACCGGCCGGGGAGATGTGGTCGGTGGTGACCGAGTCGCCCAGCTTGGCGAGCACGCGGGCGCCGGAGATGTCCTGGACCGGGGCCGGCTCCATGCCCATGCCCTCGAAGTACGGGGGCTTGCGGACGTAGGTCGACTCGCCGTCCCACTCGAAGGTGTTGCCGGTCGGGATCGAGAGCGCCTGCCACTGGGCGTCGCCAGCGAAGACGTCCTGGTAGGACTTGTTGAACATGTCCTCGCCGATGGAGTTGGCGACGACGTCGTTCACCTCGGCCTCGGAGGGCCAGATGTCCTTCAGGTAGACGGGCTTGCCGTCCTGGTCGACGCCGAGGGCGTCCTTGGTGATGTCGACCTTCATCGAACCGGCGATGGCGTACGCGACGACCAGCGGCGGGGACGCCAGGTAGTTCATCTTGACGTCGGGGTTGATGCGGCCCTCGAAGTTACGGTTGCCGGAAAGCACCGAAGTCACGGCCAGGTCGTGGTCGTTGACGGCCTTCGAGACCTCCTCGGGCAGCGGGCCCGAGTTGCCGATGCAGGTGGTGCAGCCGTAGCCGACGAGGTTGAAGCCGACCTTGTCCAGGTAGGGGGTCAGGCCCGACTTGTCGAAGTAGTCGGTGACGACCTTCGAGCCCGGGGCGAGGGTCGTCTTGACCCACGGCTTGCGGGTCAGGCCCTTCTCGACGGCCTTCTTCGCGACGAGCGCGGCGGCGACCATCACGTACGGGTTCGAGGTGTTGGTGCAGGAGGTGATCGCGGCGACCGTGACGGCGCCGTGGTCGATCTCGTACGTCGAGCCGTCGGGGGCGGTGACGGTGACCGGCTTCGACGGGGCGCCGTTGGGGTGGTTCGCCGGGGCGTCGGAGGCCGGGAAGGACTCCTTGCCCGCCTCGTCGTCGTCCGCGACGTAGTTGCGCACGTCGACCGCGAACTGCTGGGCGGCGTTGGCGAGGACGATGCGGTCCTGCGGACGCTTCGGACCGGCGATGGAGGGCACGACCGTCGACAGGTCGAGCTCCAGCTTCTCCGAGAAGTCGGGCTCGGCGGCCGGGTCGAGCCAGAGGCCCTGCTCCTTGGCGTACGCCTCGACGAGCGCGACCTGCTGCTCGTCACGGCCGGTCAGGCGCAGGTACTTCAGCGTCTCGTCGTCGATCGGGAAGATCGCGGCGGTGGAGCCGAACTCCGGCGACATGTTGCCGATGGTGGCGCGGTTGGCGAGGCTCGTGGCCGCCACACCCTCGCCGTAGAACTCGACGAACTTGCCGACGACGCCGTGCTTGCGCAGCATCTCGGTGATCGTGAGGACGAGGTCGGTGGCGGTGGTGCCGGCCGGCAGCTCGCCGGTCAGCTTGAAGCCGACGACGCGCGGGATGAGCATGGAGACCGGCTGGCCGAGCATCGCGGCCTCGGCCTCGATGCCGCCGACGCCCCAGCCCAGGACGCCAAGGCCGTTGACCATCGTGGTGTGCGAGTCGGTGCCGACCAGGGTGTCGGGGTAGGCCTGGCCGTTGCGGACCATGACCGTACGGGCCAGCTTCTCGATGTTGACCTGGTGGACGATGCCGGTGCCCGGGGGGACGACCTTGAACTCGTCGAAGGCGGTCTGGCCCCAGCGCAGGAACTGGTAGCGCTCCTTGTTGCGGCCGTACTCCAGCTCGACGTTCTGGCCGAAGGCGTCGGCGGTGCCGAACTTGTCGGCGATCACGGAGTGGTCGATGACCAGCTCGGCCGGGGCCAGCGGGTTGATCTTCGCCGGGTCGCCGCCGAGCTCCTTCACGGCCTCACGCATGGTGGCGAGGTCCACGACGCAGGGCACGCCGGTGAAGTCCTGCATGATCACGCGGGCCGGCGTGAACTGGATCTCCTGCGACGGCTGCGCCTGGGAGTCCCAGTTGCCGAGCGCGCGGATGTGGTCGGCGGTGATGTTCGCGCCGTCCTCGGTGCGGAGCAGGTTCTCCAGGAGAACCTTCAGGCTGTAGGGAAGGCGTGCGGAGCCCTCGACCTTGTCCAGCTTGAAGATCTCGTACGACTCGTCGCCCACGCGCAGCGCGCTGCGGGCGTCGAAGCTGTTCGCCGACACGACAGTCTCCTTCATATATGTGCGCGTTCCGTCACATCCTGCCGCCACGACTCCTCGTCGATCCGCTAAGGTAAGGCTTAGTTAGGTAACCCTTACCGAGTGGCGGCTTCTGGTGCGCCTCGGCAGATATCTCGATGTCGAGATAACTCTAGTACATCACCCTGCGCCGCGACGAGGCGCGGGGTCTCAGACCTGCCGGGACAAGCACCCGGCCGGGCACTTCGGCCCGCCCTCCTTCTTCGGCCCGCCCTCCTTCGATCAGGTCGACGAGCAGGGACACGGCCGTGCGTGCCGTGCGTTCCGGGTCGAGGGTCACCGTCGTGACGGGCGGCTCGGTCTGCGCGTACCCCGGATCCTCGCTCGCGCACACGAGCAGCAGATCGTCCGGGACCCGCAGGCCGTGCCGGGCCGCCGCGGCGAGGAGCTGGCGGCCGCCGGGGTCGTAGACGGCATGGACGGCGTCGATCCGTCCGAGCACCTCGTCGAAGGCATGACCTTCATCGTCGTACTCATCGAAGGGGACCACCAGCGGGGGCAGTGAGCGCCGCGCGCACCATGCCTCGTACGTCTCGGTCACCACGCGCGCGTAGTGCTCACCGCCGCTGCCGGACTGCAGGGCGACACGGCGGGCGCCGGCCGCGGTGAGGTGGTCGAGGACCTCGTGGGTGGTGGCCACGTGGTCGTTGTCGACCCAGCGGTCGGTGGGGTGCGGGTCGCCGGGGGCGCCGTCGAAGACGAGCGGGATGCCGCGGGCGCGCAGGGCGCGGACCATGGGGTCGCCCGGGGTGCTGTCCATCACGAGCATGCCGTCCACGGCGATGCCGTGCCAGGTGTCCTCCGTGACGCGGTCCGCCGGGAGGGTGGTGAGGGCGTAGCCGCGGGCGTGGGCCGCGGTGGTCGCCGCCGCGACGGCTCGGGAGAAGTAGGCGACTTCGGTGTAGTTCCAGGCTTTGCGGTACGTGGTGACGGCCACGCCGATGGTTCGCGTGCGGGGCGTCGCGGCTGCGCTGTAGCCGAGGGCCGTGGCGGTCTGGCGTACCCGGCGGCGGGTGGACTCGCTCAGGCGGCCCGTGCCGTTCAGGGCGTGCGAGACCGTCGCAGTCGACACCTCGGCTGCGCGGGCTATGTCGGCGAGGGTGGGCCTTTGCACGCCGGGGATCCTACGGAATCCGTCGGCGGGGGTGGGTTCTGGTTAACGCGTTACTCGTCGAGTCTCTGTTCCGCCGCTTCGCGGCGGATGTCTCCCTCCCACCCATCCGATCACCCAGGAGTGCCCCATGCCGACTGCGCATCCCTCTCCCCTCTCCCGCCGCGGCCTCCTCGCCTCCGCCGGAGCCGCCGGGCTGCTCGCCGCCGTGGGTGCGCCCCCCGCGGCCGCCGCACCGCGCCGCTCCGCCGCGCTCGTCGTGCACAACTCCCGTGTCTTCAGCGGCACCCGGGGGCACGCCCGCGCGCAGGCCGTCGCCGTCGGGCGGGACGGGCGGATCCTCGCGGTGGGCACGGACAACGCGCTCAAGCGGTTCATCGGGCGGGACACCCAGGTGGTGGACGGGCGTGGCGGCACCCTCATGAGCGGGATCCACGACGGGCACGCGCACCCGACGGGCGCCGCCGACCGCTCCCTGAAGCCCTCGCTCGCCGGGGCCGAGCAGACCGTCGATGAGCTGCAGAAGACCCTCACCGGGTTCCTGAAGGACTCCGCCGACCAGGAGCCGGACGGGTGGCTCGTGGTGGAGGACTGGAACCCGGTGGGTCTGCTTCCGCACGGCACCGCGCCGCACCACTCGATGCTCGACGCCCTGCCGACCCGCCGGCCCATCGCCCTGGTCGGCGGCGACGGGCACAACATCTGGGCCAACCAGCGGGCCCTCGACATCGCGGGGATCACCGCCGCCACCCCCGAGCCGCCCGGCGGAAAGATCGTCAAGGACAAGGACGGCAAGCCCAGCGGCGTGCTCAAGGACGACGCGCAGCCGCTGGTGACCCGGCGCATCCCCGCGCCGGACCGCGAGCAGCTCATCGCCGCCGCGAAGAAGACCTTCGCCGAGGCCGCCGCGTCCGGGATCACCACCTTCATGGAAGCGGTCGTCGGCGAGCACGAGTTGAGCCTCTACCAGGCGCTCTCCGAGCGCGGCGCGTTGCCGCAGCGCATCGTCCCGGCACTGCGGATCGACTCGGACCTGGCCAAGGACCCGGCGGCCGCCCTGGCGTTCGCCCGCAAGCTGCGGGACGACTTCGGCGGCGTACGCGGACTGCGGTTCGGCACGGTCAAGGTGTTCCTCGACGGGGTCATCGAGTACCCGGCGCAGACGGCCGCGATGCTGGAGCCCTATACGGACAAGGACGGGAAGCCGACCGGCAACCGCGGTGAGCTGTATGTGTCCGGCGCCGATTACGGCCGGCTGACCGCCGCCTTCAACAAGGACGGCTGGCAGATGCACGCGCACGCCATCGGCGACCGCGCCGTGCGCACGTCCCTCGACGGATACGCGTACGCCCTGCGCAAGACGGGGATCCGTGACGTCCGCAACACCACCGCCCACCTCCAGGTCGTCGACCCCGCCGACCTGGCCCGCTTCGCCCGGCTCGGCGTCATCCCCTGCCTGCAGCTGCAGTGGGCATCGCCGAGCACCTGGACCATGGAGGCGCTCCTGCCCTACATCGGTGCCGAGCGCCACCGTTGGCAGTATCCGGCGCGCAGCCTGGAGCGGGCCGGGGCGCGGCTCGCCGGCGGCTCGGACTGGCCGGTCGATCCGCTCCAGGTGTGGAACCAGGTGCGGACGGCGGTCGACCGGTACGGAATGGAAGGCGAGGGCGATGGGGACCTCTACCGCGAGGAGGAAGGCATCAGCCGTGCCTCGTCCCTGCTGATGCACACGCTCGGCACCGCGCGCCAGCTCCGCATGGACCACCTCACCGGAACCGTCGAGCAGGGCAAGTCGGCCGATCTGATGCTGCTCGACCGGGATGTGACGCGGTGTCCGGTGGCCGATATCAGCTCCGCCGAGGTGCGCCTGACGTTGACCGGGGGCACAGTGGTGCACGATGCCGAATCGTCGGCCGGGCGCGCTGCCGCCGCCCGGGTGCCGCGGGCGGCGGCGGGTCCGAGGCCTGACGCGCAGGCCGCGGTGCACGGCGGGCGGCACGGTTCGTGCGGCTGCGGCTGACGCGCGTGCCGGAAAGCCGTAGCACAAAGGCGTAGGACAGGGCCATACGGGGACGACGTACGAAGGGCGTACGAGAAGGGGAACTTCCGTACCCAATCGGCCGTTTCCCGTATGGCCTACCCCAACGCGTACGCCATCTCATATCTGAGATAGCCTGCCCGCATGGCAGACGATTACCTCGTACGCATCGGCAAGCTCATCCGTGACGCCCGGCAGCACCGGGGCTGGACACAGTCGCAGCTCGCCGAGGCGCTCAGCACAAGTCAGAGCGCCGTGAACCGCATCGAGCGCGGCAACCAGAACATCAGCCTTGAGATGATCGCCCGAATCAGCGAGGCGCTCGACAGCGAGATCGTGTCGCTCGGTTACGCGGGGCCGATGCACCTGCGTGTGGTCGGCGGGCGCCGGCTCTCCGGCTCCATCGACGTCAAGACGAGCAAGAACGCCTGCGTGGCGCTGCTCTGCGCGTCGCTCCTCAACAAGGGCCGCACGGTCCTTCGCCGGGTCGCCCGCATCGAGGAGGTCTACCGTCTCCTCGAAGTCCTCAACTCCATCGGCGTACGCACCCGCTGGATCAACGACGGCGTCGACCTGGAGATCGTGCCGCCCGCGCAGCTCGACATGGAGGCGATCGACGCCGAGGCCGCGATCCGGACCCGCTCGATCATCATGTTCCTGGGTCCGCTCCTTCACCGCATGGACCACTTCCAGCTGCCGTACGCGGGCGGTTGCGACCTCGGCACCCGCACGATCGAGCCGCACATGATCGCGCTGCGCCGCTTCGGGCTCGACATCGCGGCGACCGAAGGGCTCTACCACGCGCAGGTCGCGCGCGACGTCACCCCCGACCGCCCGATCGTGCTGACCGAGCGCGGCGACACCGTGACCGAGAACGCGCTGCTCGCCGCGGCACGCAGCGCGGGCACGACCGTCATCCGCAACGCCTCGTCGAACTACATGGTCCAGGACCTGTGCTTCTTCCTGGAGGCGCTCGGCGTGCAGGTCGAGGGCATCGGCAGCACGACACTCACCGTGCACGGCGTGCCGAACATCGACGTGGACGTCGACTACTCCCCCTCCGAGGACCCGGTCGAGGCGATGAGCCTGCTCGCCGCCGCGGTCGTCACGGAGTCCGAACTGACCGTCAACCGCGTCCCGATCGAGTTCCTGGAGATCGAGCTCGCGGTCCTGGAGGAGATGGGGCTCGACCACGACCGCACGGCGGAGTACTTCGCCGACAACGGCCGTACGCGCCTGATCGACCTCACGGTCCGCCCCTCCAAGCTGGAGGCGCCGATCGACAAGATCCACCCGATGCCGTTCCCCGGCCTCAACATCGACAACGTCCCCTTCTTCGCGGCCATCGCGGCGGCGGCGCAGGGCAAGACGCTGATCCACGACTGGGTCTACGACAACCGCGCGATCTATCTGACGGACCTCAACCGCCTCGGCGGGCGCCTCCAACTCCTCGACCCGCACCGCGTGTTGGTGGAGGGCCCGACCCGCTGGCGCGCCGCCGAGATGATGTGCCCGCCTGCGCTGCGGCCCGCCGTGGTCGTGCTGCTCGCGATGATGGCGGCCGAGGGCACGTCCGTCCTGCGCAATGTGTACGTGATCAATCGTGGGTACGAGGAGCTGGCCGAGCGGCTCAACTCCGTGGGCGCCCAGATCGAGACGTTCCGGGACATCTAGGAGCAAGGCCTGCTGATCGTTTCCCCCGACGAGTGGGCAACGATCAGCGGCCGTGCCTGGAGTCGGGCGTGGGCGCGGTGTTGGGGTGGGCGCATGGCATATCGCACCACCGTCCCCGGCATCCGCGCCCTCGCGCTGTGCGGCGCGCTCGTTCTCTTCGCGGCGGGTTGCGGCGAAGAGTCGACGAAGGCCGACAAGCCGCCCTCGCGCGACGGCAACCCCGTCTCCACCCCGTCGGCGGGCAGCCCGCCGCCCGCCGACGGCAAGGGCTCCAAGGACCCGGACGACATCAACGGGGACGGTCACCGCGACCTGCTCATACCGGTGCGGACCGACGCGAAGGACGAACACCCGCGGATGGGGGTGGTGTTCGGCTCGGCCAAGGGCCTTGACCCGTCCAGGAACACTGTCTACGACGACTACTTCGCGGGCACCGTCACCACCGCCGATCTGGACGGCGACGGCTACCCCGACTTCATCTCCGGCAGCGACTCCGCGGAGCAGCGGCCGCCGACCGTGGACTGGGGCGGCCCGAGCGGCCCCAAGACCGACGCGGAACCGACCGAGCTGCAGGCGCCGGGCGGCGCGGGTCTTTCGGAACCGGTGCGGGGCGACTTCGACGGGGACGGGCACCACGACATCGCGGCGTTGCAGCAGAACGGTTCCGTGACCCTGCTGTACGGCCCGTTCGCCCGCACCGGAGCCCCGGCCCGCACCGATACGCGGCCCGGCCGGGGAGGCTGGCTCGCCGCGGACGACATCGCCGTGTCGGGCAAGCCGCGCGCGACCGGTCTGCTCGTCCACGAGGGAGACGACGGCGAGCAGACCGGCGGTCTCCTCTACCCGGCGCGCACCGGAAGCGGCCTCTCCCGCACCTCCGTCGAGCTGCGCGACGGCAACGCGGTGGCGTTCGGCGACTACGACGGTGACGGCGCCCGCGATCTGGCCATCGGCGACAACGGAAGCCGCAACAACGAGCCGGACACGGGAGAGGAGCCGAAGGTGATCGCCTCGCTCGCCATCTACCCCGGCAAGGGCGGCGCCCCGATCACACACAAGATCCCGAAAAGCACCAACTCCTCTTATGGGCCCGGCAATTACACCTCCGCCGACCCGGACGGCGACGGCACGGACAGTCTCCTTGTCGCCACGGACAAGGGCGCGCTGCTGATCGAGGGCTCGAAGCGTACGGAGGTGCTGCGGCAGGCGCCCGCCCGGGTGGCGGGCAAGAAGACCCCGGCGCGGTGGCGGCACGCGCGCCCGTACGCCGCCGCCGACTTCGACGCCGACGGCAAGGAGGAGCTGATCCTGAACTGGGGCACGGGTGTGCTCTTCGGTCTGTACGGCGAGCAGCCGACGCACTGGTGGATCACGGACGGCACATCGTCTCGGGACAAGGCCGCGTTCACGACGACGTCGTTCGCGCCGTCGAACTGAGCGTCAGTCGAGGACCGCGATGCCGTCCAGCTCCACCCTGCACTCCTCGTCCCAGAGGCGTACGGCGCCGATGACCGCCATGGCGGGGTAGTCGCGGCCCGCGAGCCTGCGCCAGATGTGGCCCAACTCGGCTGCCTGGGCGCGGTAGTCGGCGACGTCCGTGGCGTAGACGGTGACGCGGGCGAGGTCGGCGGGGGTGCCGCCGGCGTGGCGCAGGGCCGTGAGGAGATTGGTGAGGGCCCGCTCGAACTGCTCGGGGAGGGTGGCGCCGACGATCTTGCCGTCGGCGTCGAGGGCGGTCTGCCCCGCGAGGAAGACAATCCGGCCGCCGGTGGCGGTGACGGCGTGGGAGAAGCCGGTGGGCGGGGAGAGCTCGGCGGGGTTGAGACGACGGAGGGGCATCTTCGGGCTCCTTTGGGTTGCGGCTGCCTGCCGGGCAATCGGGTGGGTGGGCGGGATCGGGGAAAGTCACCCGTCTGCAGCCGCACCCGCGTACAAGTCCTTCGCGATGATCCCCCGCTGCACCTCACTCGCCCCCTCATAAATCCGCGGCGCCCGCACCTCCCTGTACAGATGTTCCAGCAGATGCCCGCGCCGCAACGCGCACGCGCCATGCAACTGAACCGCCGCGTCCACCACGAACTGCGCCGTCTCCGTGGCCAGCAGCTTCGCCATCGCCGCGCGGCGAGCCACGTCCGGCTCGCCCCGGTCGTACGCCGCCGCGGCCGCGTACACCATCAGCCGAGCCGCCTCCGTACGCGTCGCCATCTCGGCTACCTGGTGCGACACCGCCTGCAGATCGCTCAGCTTGCCGCCGAACGCGTCCCGCCCGGCCGTATGCGCAAGGGTCGCGTCCAGCGCGGCGTCGGCCATGCCGACCGCGAACGCGCCCACGCTGGGGCGGAAGCGGTTCAGCGTCGTCATGGCGACGCGGAAGCCGCGGTCCGGCTCGCCCAGGAGGTCGTCAGTCGTCACGCGTACGCCGTCGAAGGCCAGGGCGCCGATCGGGTGCGGGGAGAGCATGTCGAGGGGGGTGCCCGAAAGGCCCGCCCGGTCGGCGGGGACCAGGAATGCCGTGACGCCGCGCGCGCCCGCGTCCTGGGTCGTACGGGCGAAGACGGTGTAGAAGTCGGCCTCGGGGGCGTTCGAGATCCAGCACTTCTCCCCCGTAAGACGCCAGGACGACGCCCCGTCCGGCGACGCCCGCAGTGTCAGCGCCGCCGCGTCGGAGCCCGCGCCGGGCTCCGAGAGCGCGAAGGCCGCCACCGCCCGCCCGGCGCGGGCAGGCGTGAGCCACTGCTCCCGCTGGGCCGCCGACCCGTACTCCGCCACCGGATGCGCGCCGAGCCCCTGTAGGGCAAGCGCCGTCTCCGCCTCCGTGCAGCCGTGGGCGAGCGACTCGCGGAGGAGACAGAGACCCAGGGCGCCGCCGCCCGCGGGTCCGTCGCCCGCACCGAACAGACGGTCCAGCAGGCCCAGTTCGCCGAGCGCCGCCACCAGCGGGCGGTTCACCCGGCCCGGCTCGCCCTTCTCCGCCAGGGGCCGCAATCGCTCCGCGGCCAGCGCACGCAGCTCCGTACGCCAGGCGATTTGTTGTGGATTGAGCGAGAATGCCGTCATGCCGGGCCCCTCCTCTATCGCGAACCGTTGACTGTCGTCACCATCACGATACGCTCGTTGTGCGAGCTCACCACAAGCCCGAACGGCAACCCGAACGGCAAGGGGGCGACCCGCTGTGGACGCCAAGAGTGCACCCCGACTCCACCCATCGGCTCACATCGACACCTTCGCCCGCGACCATCTCCCGCCGCCGGCGCAGTGGCCCGCGTTCGTCCACGACCGGCCGGAACTGCACTACCCCCGGCGTCTCAACTGCGGCGCCGAGCTTCTGGACCGTACGGTGGAACGGCTCGGGGCAGGGCGCACCGCGTTCCGTTCGGGGTCCGGCGAGGTCTGGACGTACGGCGAGCTGCAGCGGCACGTCGACCGGATCGCGCACGTCCTGACGGCCGAGCTCGATGTGCTGCCGGGCCACCGCGTCCTGCTGCGCGGGCCCACCACGCCCTGGCTCGCGGCCTGTTGGCTCGCCGTGATGAAGGCGGGCGCGGTCGCGGTGACGGTCCTGGCCCAGCAGCGCTCGCAGGAGCTGGCCACGATGTGCGAGATCGCCGAGGTCAGCCACGCGCTGTGCGATGTCCGCGTGGTCGACGACCTGGTCAAGGCCGGGATTCCGGGGCTGAGCGTCACCACCTTCGGGGGCGAGGGCAGCGACGATCTGCTGGCCCGCGCCGGCCGGCAGCCCGATGTGTACGAGCCCGTGGACACCTCCGCCGACGACGTCGCGCTCATCGCCTTCACCTCCGGTACCACCGGGCGCCCCAAGGGGTGCATGCACTTCCACCGTGATGTGCTCGCCATCGCCGACACCTTCGCCCGGCACGTCCTGAAGCCGGGGCCCGACGACGTCTTCGCGGGCAGCCCGCCGCTCGGTTTCACCTTCGGGCTCGGCGGCCTCGTCATCTTCCCGCTGCGGGTCGGTGCCTCGTCGCTGCTGCTCGAACAGGCGGGCCCCAAGCAGTTGTTGCCCGCCGTCGCCGAGCACGGTGTCACCGTGCTCTTCACCGCCCCGACCGCGTACCGCGCCATGCTCGACGAGCTGGGCAAGCCGGACGCGTGCGACATCTCCACGCTGCGCCGGTGCGTCTCCGCCGGGGAGAATCTGCCCGCCGCCACCTGGCAGGCGTGGCACGAGCGCACCGGGCACCGCATCATCAACGGCATCGGTGCCACCGAGCTCCTGCACATCTTCATCTCGGCCGCGGACGAGGAGATCAGGCCCGGCACCACGGGTCGGCCCGTGCCCGGCTGGCACGCGCGCGTGGTCGACGATTCGGGGGCCCCGGTGCCGGACGGCGAGCCGGGCCTTCTCGCCGTGCGCGGACCCGTCGGCTGCCGCTATCTGGGCGACGAGCGGCAGTTGCAGTACGTACGTCATGGCTGGAACGTCACCGGCGACACGTACGTCCGCGACGCCGACGGCTACTTCAGGTACGTCGCCCGCGCGGACGACATGATCATCTCCGCCGGGTACAACATCGCGGGCCCCGAGGTCGAAGAGGCGCTCCTGCGGCACCCTGACGTCCAGGAGACGGCGGTGGTGGGGCGGCCCGACGAGCTGCGGGGCCAGATCGTCGTCGCGTACGTCGTGGCCCGCGCGGGCACGGCCCGCGACCCCGAACGGCTGCGCGAATTCGTGAAGAGCGAGCTGGTGCCGTACAAGTGCCCGCGCGAGATCGTCTTCCTGGACGCGCTGCCCCGTACGGCGACGGGCAAACTCCAGCGGTTCCGGCTGCGGGAGTCCGGGCACGTAGAGTGATCACGTGTCCGAGCAGCACACTCCCCGGTCCCTGATCGTCACCTTCTACGGCGCCTACGGGCGCGCGGCCCCCGGCCCGGTGCCCGTCGCCGAGCTGGTCAGGCTGCTCGCCCCCGTCGGCGTGGACGCCCCGTCCGTGCGCTCGTCCGTGTCCCGGCTCAAGCGGCGCGGCCTTCTCGTGCCCGCCCGGACGGCGGCGGGCGCCGCGGGGTACGCCCTCTCGCCCGACGCACGGCAGCTCCTGGACGACGGCGACCGCCGTATCTACGCCACTCCCCCGGCCGCGCGGCAGGGCGGCGGCTGGGTGCTCGCCGTCTTCTCCGTACCGGAGTCGGAACGCCAGAAGCGGCACGTGCTGCGCTCCCGCCTTGCCGGACTCGGCTTCGGGACGGCCGCTCCGGGGGTGTGGATCGCCCCGGCGCATCTCTACGAAGAGACCCGGCACACCCTGGAGCGCCTCCAACTCGCCGTGTACGTCGACCTGTTCCGCGGCGAGCACCTGGGCTTCGCGGCGACGTCCGAAGCGGTGGGCCGGTGGTGGGACCTGGCGGCGATCGCCAAGCAGCACGAGGCGTTCCTCGACCGGCACGAGCCGGTGCTCCGCTCCTGGCAGAACCGCACGGACACTCCCCCGGACACGGCCTACCGCGACTATCTCCTCGCCCTGGACTCCTGGCGCCGGCTGCCGTACGCCGACCCGGGCCTGCCGCCCGAGCTGCTGCCGGACGGGTGGCCGGGCGAGCGGTCCGCGGAGGTGTTCGCGGCGCTCGACGAGCGGCTGCGGGAGCCGGGCGCCCGGTTCGCGGCGCTCTCCCCATCAACTCCCCAGCGTTAGGCGGGGCTTGGGCCCGTCCGTACGCCCGGTCTGCGGGCGGCGGCTGCCCGCCCGGTAGGGCAGCGGCCAGCTGACGCCCGGCCCCGAGTAGCCCTGCTCGGCCGCCGCGTGCAGCGTCCAGTGCGGGTCGTAAAGGTGCGGGCGTGCCAGCGCGCACAGGTCCGTACGGCCCGCCAGGATCAGGGAGTTGACGTCGTCCCAGGAGGAGATGGCGCCGACGGTGACGACCGGGATGCCGGTTTCGTTGCGGATGCGGTCGGCGAACGGGGTCTGGTAGGAGCGGCCGTACGCGGGGCGCTCGTCGGAGACGACCTGGCCCGTGGAGACGTCGATGGCGTCGGCTCCGTGCGCGGCGAAGGCGCGGGCGATCTCGACCGCGTCGTCCGCCGTGGTACCGCCGTCGGCCCAGTCGGTGGCGGAGATGCGGACGGTCATCGGCTTGTCGCCCGGCCACAACTCCCGTACCGCGTCGAAGACTTCGAGAGGGAAGCGCAGCCGGTTCGTGAGCGGGCCGCCGTACGCGTCGGTGCGCCGGTTGGTGAGCGGCGAGAGGAAGCCGGACAGCAGATAGCCGTGCGCGCAGTGCAGTTCGAGCAGGTCGAAGCCGCACCGCTCCGCTCGCCGCACCGCGGACACGAACTGCTCGCGGATCTCGTCGAGTCCGGCGCGGTCCAGCTCGTGCGGGCGCTGGCTGTTCTCCTTGTACGGGAGTGAAGAAGGCGCCACCAGCGGCCAGTTGCCCTCGTCGAGGGGGTCGTCGATGCCTTCCCACATCAGCTTCGTCGAGCCCTTGCGGCCCGAGTGGCCCAGCTGGACGCCGATCGCGGTGTCCGGCGCCTGCGTGTGCGCGAAGTCGGTGATCCGCCGCCAGGCGTCGGCCTGTTGGTCGGTGTAGAGCCCGGCGCAGCCCGGCGTGATGCGGCCCCGCTCGCTGACGCACACCATCTCGGTCATGACCAGGCCCGCGCCGCCCAGCGCCCGCGCACCGAGGTGGACGAGGTGGAAGTCGCCGGGGACGCCGTCCACGGCGGAGTACATGTCCATCGGCGAGACGACCACGCGGTTGCGCAGGGTCAGGCCGCGCAGCCGGAAGGGCGTGAACATCGGCGGTGTGCCCTCGGGGCAGCCGAACTCGCGCTCGACGGCCGCGGTGAAGTGGGCGTCGCGCAGCCGCAGATTGTCGTGGGTGACGCGGCGGCTGCGGGTGAGCAGGTTGAACGCGAACTGCCGTGGCGGCTGGTCCAGATGGTCGGGGAGCCGCTCGAACCACTCCAGGCTCGCGCGGGCGGCGCGCTGCGTGGACTCGACGACGGGGCGGCGCTCCGTCTCGTACGCGGCGAGGGCCTCGGGGATGCCGGGCTGCTCCTGGAGGCAGGCGGCGAGCGCGAGGGCGTCCTCGACGGCGAGCTTGGTGCCGGAGCCGATGGAGAAGTGGGCGGTGTGGGCCGCGTCGCCGATGAGCACCGTATTGCCGTGCGACCAGCGCTTGTTGACGACCGTACGGAAGGTGGTCCAGGCGGATTTGTTGCCGCGCAAGGACCGGCCGCCGAGCGCGTCGGCGAAGATCTTGGCGCAGCGCTCGGTGGACTCCCGCTCGTCGAGCTCCGCGAACCCGGCGGCCTCCCAGACCTCTTCGCGCATCTCGACGATGACGGTGGAGGCGCCGGGCGCGTAGGGGTAGCCGTGCAGCTGCATCACGCCGTGCTCGGTCTCGGCGATCTCGAAGCGGAAGGCGCCGAAGGCGAAGTCGGCGGCGAGCCAGATGTAGCGGCAGCGGTGCGTCTCGATGCTCGGCGCGAAGACGTCGGCGTACGCGTCGCGGGTGAGGCTGTGCACCCCGTCGGCCGCGATCACCAGGTCGTACGCCGTGGAGAGCTCGGCCGCGGGCGGCGCCTCGGCGCAAAAGCGCAGGTCGACGCCGAGGTCGCGGCACCGCTCGTGCAGGATCTCCAGGAGGCGGCGCCTGCCGAGAGCGGCGAAGCCGTGCCCGCCGGAGGTGTGGCGGCCGCCCCGGTGCACGATGTCGATGTCGTCCCAGCGGACGAACTCGGCCTGCAGCGCGGCGTACACGACGGGGTCCGCGTGCTCGATGCCGCCGAGGGTCTCGTCGGAGAGGACGACTCCGAAGCCGAAGGTGTCGTCGGGGGCGTTGCGCTCCCAGACGGTGATCTCGCGCCGCGGGTCGAGCCGCTTGAGCAGGGCGGCGGCGTAGAGCCCGCCGGGCCCGCCGCCGATGACGGCGATGCGGTGCGCCGCGGGCGGCGTGGGCGGCGTGGGCGGCGTGGGCGCCGCGGGCGGCGTGGGCGGCGTGGGCGGCGTGGGCGCCGCGGGCGGCGTGGGCG
>NZ_JBHYIG010000095.1:18358-30562 GCF_042740015.1 Streptomyces sp. NPDC059037 | reverse complement strand
GCGCAGCGCCGCTCCAGGCCGGCGGCTTCCCCCCACGCGCGCGGCCGCTCCTGGCCACGGAGCGGTTCAGACTCTGAGCGGGGCGACCGGGGGCCGGCCGGCAGACCGGGCCCCGGCCATCGGACCGGGGGTCGGGCCATCCCCCGGCCCCGGTCGCGCACCCCCGAAGACGGCCATACGCTCCCAAATGTGACGCCGCCCTCGCACATACCCGTGCGGGCGGCAGCGGCAGCCGCCGTACTGCTCACGTGGTGCCTGCTGCTCCTGCCCGCCCCCGCGGCATTCGCCGTACCGGCCGAAGACCCGGTCACGCTCTCCCGTGACGGCCAGACCACCGACAGGGCAGGCGCACTCGGCGACCGCGAGGACGTCACCGAGCAGGCACTCGACCGGCTCTACGACGACCGTGGCGTGCAGCTCTTCGTCGTCTACGTACGTGACTTCTCCGGCCGCTCGGCGCAGGACTGGGCGGACACCACCGCCGAGCGCAACGGCCTGGGCCAGGACGACGTGCTGCTCGCCGTCGCCACACACGACCGCCAGTACGCCTACTCCGTAGAGCGCGGTTCGCGGCTCACCGAGGATCAGCTGCGGGATGTCGCCACCACCGCGATCAAGCCCGCGCTGCGCGCGAACGACTGGGCGGGCGCGGCCATCGGAGCCGCGAACGGCTACAGCGCGGTCCTGGCGGGCAGCCCCGTGCCCACCCCGACGATCACTCCGGGGGACCCCGATCCGGGCGGCGGAGCCGGGGGCGACGGAAACGACACGTCGAGCGGCGACCTGGTCCTGCCGGTCGTGGCGGTCGGCGCCGCGGGGGCCATGGCCGCGGTCGCCTACAGCCGCCGCAAACGGCGCGCGACCACGCGTACGACGCCCGGGGGCGGCGGACGGGGCAAAGGAGAACAGCCGGCCTCGCTCCCCGAGCTCGACAAGGAGTCCAAGCGGCTCCTGGTGGAGACCGATGACGCGATCCGTACCAGCGCCGAGGAACTCGGCTTCGCCACCGCCCAGTTCGGCGACGACGCGGTGCGGCCCTTCACCGACGCGCTCACGTACGCCCGTGACGAGCTGACGACGGCCTTCCGGGTGCGCCAGCGCCTTGACGACGCCCATCCCGAGGACGACGCGACCAGACGGGCCATGCTCGAAGAGATCGTCACGCGCTGCACGGAGGCGGGCCGCCGCCTCGACGCGGAGGCCGCGGGCTTCGACCAGCTGCGCGCCCTCGAACGCGACGCGGCACAGGCCCTGGAGCACGCCGAGACGGTGTTCCGGCAGGTCAGCGGGCGTACCACGACCGCGCAAGGCACCCTCGCCGCCCTGCGCGAGAAGTACGCGCCGTCCGCTTCCGCGCAGGTCGTGGGCCATGTGGAGCAGGCCAAGGACCGTCTCGTCTTCGCCACGACGCACCTGAACCAGGCACGGCAGGCGATCGACGCGGGCGACAACGGCACAGCCGCCGTCCATCTGCGGGCCGCCGAGGGAGCCGTCGACCAGGCGGGCACCTTCGTGGACGCGGTCGAGCGGCTCGCGGACGAGCTCACGCTGGCCGCGGAGAAGCTCCCCGAGGCGCTCACCGAGGCGGAGACCGACCTCGCCGACGCGCGCGGCCTCCTCGAAGGCACCCTGGAGGGCGTCCCGACGGCCGACCTGCACGGTTGTATCGCCCGCGCGGAAGCGGTCGTCGCCGGGGTCCGCAAGCAGATGGCGGCGGGACCCCACGACCCGATCGACGCCCTGCGCCGGGTCGAGGAGGCCGACGCCGCCCTCGACGCGTCCCTGGCGGGCGCCCGCGAACGCGAGGTAACCGACCGGCGCGCCGTCGCCCTCCTCGGCCGGGCCATGCTCACCGCGCGCAGCGCCGTGGGAGCGGCGGCCGACTTCATCGGCACGCACCGGGGCGCGGTGGGCAGCGAGGCAAGGACCCGTCTGGCGGAGGCTCAGCGGCATCTGGCGGGCGCGGAGGCCGCCCATGACTCCGACGTCGCCACGGCGCTCGCCGAGGCCCAGCAGGCCGACGCCAGGGCCCGGCAGGCGCAGCAGCTCGCCGAGGGCGACGTACGCGGCTTCGGCACCCCCTACGGAGGCGGTGGCAGCCGCGGCGGCGGCATGGGCGGCGCGGTGCTCGGCGGCATCATCCTCGGCGAGCTCTTGGGAGGCATGGGCCGCGGGGCGGGCGGCGCGGGCGGCGGCTTCGGAGAGGGCGGTTTCGGGGGCGGCCGCCCCGGGAGCTTCGGCGGCGGAGGGACGCGGGGGCGGATGGGCGGGGGCGGCCGGTTCTGAGCCGTCGAACGAAGTCCCCCTCGCGAAGACCTTTTCGTATCTCTCCTGGAACCCCATCAGCCCTACGCATCCTCATAGAGAGAGTCTCGACATGACCAAGCAGACGATCCTCGGCCGAGTCGCCCAGCTCGCGAAGGCCAACATCAACTCCCTCCTCGATCAGGCGGAGGATCCGCAGAAGATGCTCGACCAGCTGATCCGTGACTACACGAACAACATCAGGGAGGCGGAGGAGGCGGTGGCGACCACCATCGGCAATCTCCGGATGCTGGAACTCGACCACAAGGAGGACAAGGACGCGGCCGATGAGTGGGGCGCCAAGGCGGTCGCCGCCAGCAGGAAGGCGGACGAGCTGCGGTCCGGCGGGAGCGCCGTGGAGGCCGACAAGTTCGACACGCTGGCCAAGGTCGCGCTGCAACGGCAGCTGCAGTCGGAGCGCGAGGCCAAGGACGCCGAACCGACGATCGCCTCGCAGACCGAGGTCGTCGACAAACTGAAGTCGGGCCTCGACCAGATGAAGATCAAGCTGACGCAGCTCCAGTCGAAGCGCAATCAGCTGGTCGCCCGCGCCAAGACGGCGCAGGCGCAGAACCAGATGCTTGACGCCGCACAGAACATCGACGTCCTCGACCCGACCAGCGAGTTGGCCCGCTTCGAGGACAAGGTGCGCCGCGAGGAGGCCAGGGCGATGGGCAAGCAGGAGCTCGCCGCGTCGTCCCTGGACGCGCAGTTCGAGCAGTTGGACGGCCTGGGCGACGAGGCGGAGGTCGCCGCCCGGCTCGCCGCCCTGAAGGCCACTACGTAGCGGCGCGACAGCACAAACGGGCACCCCGAAGGCGCGGCCCTCAGAACAGGCTGAGCAGCGCCTCCGCCGCGTCCATCGGCTCCACCCCGCTGTCCGGCAGCGGCAGCTCGAACCACACGGTCTTGCCGCGCGGCGTCCTCCGTGAGCCCCACGCCGCGCTCAGCAGCCCGACCAGCTGCAGCCCGCGGCCGCCCTCGTCCGTGTCCCGCGCGCGCCGGCGGCGCGGCTGGACGAGGCCCGCGTCCCACACCTCGCACACCAGGGTGCGGTCGAGCAGCAGCCGCAGCCTGATGTCGCCTTCGCCGTACCGCAGAGCGTTCGTGACCAACTCGCTGACCAGGAGTTCCGTGGTGTCGCAGAGCGGTTCCAGGTCCCAGGTGCGCAGCTGTGCGCAGGCCAGTTCGCGGGCCCTGCCCACCGACTTGGGGTCGCGCGGCAGTGTCCAGTCGCCGACGGCTTCGGCGGGCAGGCCCTGGACGCGCGCCATCAGGAGCGCGATGTCGTCCTCTCCGTGGTGGGTGTCGAGGGTGTTCAGGACGTGGTCGCAGACGTCCTCAAGGGCCGACAGCGGGGTGTCGAGGGCGCGTACGAAGGCGTTCAGGCCCTCGTCGAGCGGGTGGTCGCGGGATTCGACGAGGCCGTCCGTGTAGAGCGCGAGCAGGGAGCCCTCGGGGAGTTCGACCTCGACCTCTTCGAAGGGCTCACCGCCGACGCCCAGCGGCATGCCGGGCGGCACGTCGAGCATGAGCGGCGACTCGTCGGGCTCGACGAGGACGGGCGGCAGGTGGCCCGCGTTGGCGAACGTACAGCGGCGTGTGACGGAGTCGTAGACCGCGTACACGCAGGTGGCGAGGTAGACCTCGGAGAGGTCCGTCTCGGCCGACGAGCGCGTCTGACGGGCCGCTCGGGTGGCCTGCTGGGTGCCCGAGGGGTCGCCGAGGCCGCGGGCGATCTCGTCGAGCGCGGAGAGCACCTCGGCCGGCTCCAGGTCCAGGAGCGCCAAGGTGCGCACGGCGGTGCGCAGTTCGCCCATGGCGACGGCGGCGCGCAGGCCGCGGCCCATGACGTCGCCGACGACCAGGGCGGTGCGGTGGCCCGGCAGTTCGATGACGTCGAACCAGTCGCCGCCGACCTCGGTGGCCGCGTTGCCGGGCAGATAGCGGCAGGCGATGTCCAGGCCGGAGGCCTCCGGGTCGCCGGGCGGCAGCAGGGAGCGCTGCAGTATCAGCGCGCGCTCGTGTTCGCGCCGGTAGAGGCGGGCGTTGTCGATGCAGACGGCGGCGCGCGCGGCGAGTTCGACCGCCAGGGAGCGGTCGCGTTCCCCGAAGGGCTCGCTGCCCTTCGTACGGGAGAACTGGGCGAGCCCCACGACGGTGTCGTGGGCGACCATCGGAACGGCGAGCGTCGACTGGACGAGCCCCCCGGTGAGCCTGCTCGCGGAGCCGTCGTCGACGGCGGTCACGAGGCGCGGCCGTGCGGTGCGCAGGGCGTCGGCGCAGGGCGATGTGAAGGCGAAGCGGTGGACGGCGCCCACGTCCACGGGGGTGCCGCCCTCCGGGAAGGGCGCGTCGGCGACGGCGCTCGCGAAGGCCACGCGGCGCAGTTCGGCGCTTCCGTCGGCGAGGCCGGGCGGGGTCTCGTCGCCGTCGAGCAGCCCCTGATAGAGGTCTACGGAGGCGAGGTCGCAGAAGCCGGGGACGGTGACGTCGAGCAGCTCGCGCGCGGTCGTCTCCAGGTCCAGGGAGTTGCCGATGCGGGCGCCCGCTTCATTGAGAAGAGCGAGGTTGCGGCGGGCGTGGGCGGCCTCGCGGGCGGCGGCGTGCCGCTGGGTGACGTCGGTGCCGAGTCCCGCGATGCCGATGGGGTGGCCCGAACCGCTGTGCACGCGGTAGAGGTTGATCGACCAGTGGCGGCGGGCGTTGCTGCCGGGGGCGGGGCCGACGATCTGCATGTCGGTCACGGCTTCGCCGGTCTCCAGGACGCGCCGGAGCGCGGCGGCCATGCGGTCGGCCTCGTGGCGTGGCAGATAGTCGTGGACGGTGCGGCCGCGGTGGTCGTCGACGGCGCCTCCGAAGACCGCGGCGAAGCGGCGATTGGCGCGCTGCACCTTGAGGTCCGTGCCGAACAGCAGGAAGCCGAAGGGAGATTGGCCGAAAATGGCCTGCGATGCGGCGAGGTCGGTCTCGATCTGCCGCAGCGCCCGTACGTCGACGACGATGCAGACGGCGGCCCGTTCACCGTCCTCCGTGGCGGTCGGCATCACATAGACCTCGGCGATGCCTTCGGAGATGCCGGCCTGCGGAGCGGGCTCGCCGCTCTCCTCCGGCACCCGGAAGCGGACGGATCCCGTCCACTCTCTGCCGTCGAGGATCTCCGCCATCTTGCGGTGGCCGCTGCTGCGCAGCTCGTGCGGGACGAACGCCTCGATCGGGTCCTTGCCCACGGCGTCCTCGGCACGCACGCCGAACAGCTGCTCAGCGCGCCGGCTCCACTGGTCGATCAGTCCGTCGGGGCCGATCGAGAAGGCGGCCACCTTGATGTAGTCGTATATCGAACCGGGTGGACTGCTCTGCCACATCACGTCATCCGCAGCTTCGCCCCTAGCGTCACCCGACGGCCCGTCCTGCTCCGTCGCCTTCGCTGGTATCTCGCTCACGCGAACCGTCCCCTCCAGCTCACCACGTCCGGCACCGGTCACCGGATGCGGCTGCCCGCAGTATCCAGCACTACGGCGCCACGCCACATGGCGTTCACGATCACAGCACGGACTCAACTCTTTTTGGCCCGTCACCGTCTTGTGTCCGTCCCACGCTGCCAGTCTTCTAACCCGGCAGCACCAGCTCGAACCACACCGTCTTCCCCGTCTTCCCCGTCCTGCCCTGCCGTGTCCCCCAGCGGCGCGACGAGTGGGCCACCAATTGGATCCCCCGGCCACCCTCGTCATCAAGGGCCGCGGCACGTTCCCGAGGGGGGTCGGGGAGCGGATCGGAGACCTCTACGAGGAGGGCGCCCACGGGGTCGGCGGGGCGCACGAGGCGTACGCCGATCGGGCCCGAGGCATGACGCAGGGAATTGGTGACCAGCTCGCTCACGAGCAGGGCGGTGATGTCACCGAGGGAGGCGAGGCCCCAGGCGCGGAGCTGTTCACGGACGACGGCCCGGGCTGTGCGCACGGCGCCGGGGTCCGCGGGAAAACTCCACTCGGCGCAGTCGCCTTCGGTGTCGATCACGCCGATCACTTCCAGACCAGCAGCAGCGGACCCTGTCCGGTTTCATGGGGTTAATGGGCACATACCCGATATCCCGGCGGAATTACCGCTTACTGGGGCGCACTGTGGCACGAACGGCGTACGTGTGGCTCAAGGCCCTTGCGATACAGGCGCGCACGCCCCTCATCGAACTCCGCCAGACGAGGCCTCGAAACTCCGTCAAATGGAGCCTCGACCTCCGCAACGAGGCCTCGACCGTCAGCGAAGGTGACCGAGGGCGGTGACGGCGGGCACGTCCGCGTCCAGCCAGTCCACCGACCAGATCTCGTCCGGCGCGAGCCACCGCAGCTCATCGTGGTCCTCCAGCGGCTCCGGGTCCCCCGACAGGAGCTTCGCGGTCCACACCCACAGGACATAGCCGGGCTTGAGCGGCCACTGGCCGGGCACCCGGGCCACCGGCTCGGCGGCGACGCCGAGCTCCTCGCGCAGCTCCCGCACCAGGGCTTCCTCGGGGTGCTCCCCCGGCTCGACCTTGCCACCCGGCAGCTCCCAGCGGCCCGCCAGCTCCGGCGGCGCGCTGCGCCGCGCGGCGAGGAGGCGTCCGTCGTCGTACAGGGCGGCGCCCACCACGATCCGATCCGTCATGCGCCGGAGCCTATGCGGTCAGTGCGCGCTGCCGTTCTGGCTCAGCTTCTCGACCCAGTAGAGCTGCTTGTGCCCGCGGTCGTCGAGGCTGTCGGCGATCTTCTCGGCCTCCGCCTTCGTCGCGTACCTGCCCACGCGATAGCGGTTGCCGTTGTCGTCCTGCCGGATCACCTGCCAGGGAAGTACGACCGTCCCGTCATTCATCGCGCCCCTCCGCTCGCCGCCCCCGGCGCGCGCCACGCCTCGATCAGTAAGGAAACCCCATTCCGCATATGCCCGAGCCTACGCCCGACCTTCACGCAGCGGATACGACTTTGCACAAAGAGGTACGCAATTGGCCATGACCGAGGGGCGCATCCCACCGGATGCGCCCCCTGACGGCACCGGTTCGGCCGGTGCGAGCCCGTGTCAGCCGTCGTGCGCCACGGGCATCGTCGGCATCGGCATCAGCACCGGTTCGCTCGACGGCGACGTACGGCAGACATCGCCGCACTCGGCGTCAAGGGAGCAGCACAGCGAGCAGATCGGTCCCGACTGGACGGGGCAGTCCGCGATGTCCGGGAGTTCGTACGCCGTCTCGCAGACGCTGCACGCGTGCGTGGCCGTCACGTCGGGGACATCGATGTGCGGACCGTTCACCGGGTTGGGCCGCGCCAGGTAGTACTTGCCCTTCGTCGCCCAGGCGATCAACGGGCAGAGGACGACGGCCAGTCCGGCCGCTATGAAGGTCGAGAAGGCCTCCGCGTACTCCCCGAAGAGGCCGAAGAAGGCCAGGATCGACACCACCGACGCGATCACCATCGAGCCGAAGCCCGCCGGGTTCACCGCGTACAGATACGCCCTCTTGAACTCGATGTAGGGCGGGCTCCAGCCCATCCGCTTGTTGATGACGAGGTCGGCGGCGACGGCCGCGATCCAGGCGATGCCCACGTTCGAGTAGAAGCCGAGCAGCTTGTTGAGGGCCGCGAACATGTTCATCTCCATCAGCGTCAGCGCGATGGCGAGGTTGAGGAAGATGTACCAGACCCGGCCCGGGTGCTTGTGCGTCACGCGGGAGAAGAAGTTCGACCAGGACAGCGAACCGCTGTAGGCGTTGGTCACGTTGATCTTGATCTGCGAGACGATCACGAAGAGGGCGGCCGCGGGCAGCGCGAAGGAGCCGAGCCACGGCTTCAGGGCCTCGATCTGCGGGGCGATCGGCTCCAGGGCGTGCGTCTTGCCGACGGCCTCCAGGGCCACGAACGCCAGGAACGCGCCGCCCAGCTGCTTGGCCGCGCCGATGATGACCCAGCCGGGGCCTGCTGCGAGAACGGCCAGATTCCAACGCTTCTTGTTCTGTTCGGTCTTGGCGGGCATGAAGCGCAGATAGTCCGCCTGCTCGCCGATCTGGGCGATGAGGGAGAGCGCGACGCCCGTGCCGAGCCCGAAGGAGAGCCAGGAGAAGCCGCTGCCCGCCCCCTCGGTGCCCCCGAAGGAGCCGAACGCGCCCCAGGCGTCCGGGGCCTCGAAAGCGAGCACCACGAAGGGCAGCACCATGCCGATGAGCCAGATCGGCTGCGTCCAGGCCTGCACCTTGGCCAGCGCGCCCATGCCGCGGAAGACGATCGGGATCACGATGAGCGTCGTGATCAAGTAGCCGATCTCCACCGGGAGTCCGACGGCCTGGTGCATGGCCTGCGCCATGATCGAGCCTTCGAGCGCGAAGAAGATGAACGTGAACGAGGCGTAGATGAGGGACGTCAGCGTCGACCCGAAGTAGCCGAAGCCGGCGCCGCGGGTCACCAGGTCCATGTCCAGGCCGTACTTGGCGCACGCCCGGGCGATCGGGATGCCGGTGACGAAGATGATCGTCGCGGCACAGAGGATCGAGGCGAGTCCGCTGGTGAAGCCGTAGGTGAAGACGATGGACGCGCCGATGGCGAAGTCCGCGAGGTAGGCGATGCCGCCCAGTGCGGTGGAGGCCACCATCGTCGGGGACCAGCGCCTGAAGGAGTGCGGCGCATAGCGCAGCGAGTAGTCCTCGCGGCTCTCGTCGGCCGCCATCTTGGCGTAACTGCGCTTGGGTGGCGGGCCTGCGGCGGCGCTGGTGTCGCGGGTGGCCGTATCCGTCATGAGGGTTCCTGTCGTCCGACCGGATTGCGGGTACGGACGAGGAAGTTAGGAGCCGTGCATGACAATTTGTTGCAAGGCGCGATTGCTCCGCCGTTAAGGAAGTTGAGCGCGCGTTAACTCGCGATCACGGCGGGCGGACGGGCCCGTCCGGATTCCGGGCGTGCGCCGGAGCACTCGGTCACCGCACCGGCAGGTGGTATGCGATCCGGTAGCGGTCGGCGGGCACGACGACGTCGGCCGTCTCGACCGGGCGCCCCGATGCGTAGTACGTCCGCTGCACGACGATCACCACATGGCCGGGGACGCCGCCGAGCGCCATGAGCTCCTCCGCAAGCCCCGGGCGCGCGCCGACCTCCTCCGCCACGTTGTCCACGACCACATCGATGGCCGCCATCCGTTCGACCACTCCGCAGCCGCCGAGCGGACCCTCTTCCGGAAGCATCACGGGCGTGCGCCCGGTGACGGCGAGGGGCTCCCAGGACGTGGAGAGCATCATCGTCTCGCCCGCGTCCCGGTAGACGTACTTGGTGCACATCACGCGGTCGCCCGCGCGGATGCCGAGCCGCTCGGCGATCGCGCTGCTCGCCTCCACCTGGTCGCTGCGGCACTCCCAGGTGCCGCGCGCGCTGTCCTCCGCCTGCTCCTGGCGGAAGGGCGTCGAGCCGCCGGAGGCCCGATAGCCGGTGCGGGCGACGCGGCGGGGCACCGGTCGCTCGCGCACATACGTGCCCGATCCGGAGCGCCCCTCGACCAGACCTTCGGCCATCAGGACCTTGCGGGCCTCCAGGGCGACCGTGTCCGAAACGCCGTACTCCTCGCGGATTCTGGCCTGCGAGGGGAGCCGGGTGTGCGGCGGCAGCGAACCGTCGACGATCTTCTTGCGGAGATCACCCGCGACGCGCAGATACGCCGGCTGCTCACCGAAAGTCACTGGCCACTCCCATCAGGTTGACAGACAGCAACAGCCTGGCAACCGTGGGTTGTTGACCGCAACCCAAGGCCAAGGAATCACCCGAAGTGATGATTTCTGGGCGTGCAGGTCTTTACGCAGGGGCCTTTCCGGGGCTATGGCGATCGTTTTCGGCGGCCTCACCCCGGACGGACAGGAAGCGGGAGATCGCCGAACGGGCGATCTGGCTGCCCCAGCCGCCCCAGTTCACGTCGAAACAGTGGTCCGCCCAGGGCAGTTCGACATACGTCGCCGGAGCACCGGCCGACTTCAGGCGCCGCGCGAGCTCCCGCGCCTGCGCCACCGGCACCGCACGGTCCGCGCTGCCGTGCAGGAGCAGGGTGGGCGGCACATCGGTGCGTACGAGCTTCGCGGGCGAGCCCAGGCGGTAGCGCCCGGGGACGGTCACCCCGCCGCGCTTCTGCGCCGAACCGCCCATCAGGCGCGGGATCATGGGGTCGCCGCGCAGTGCGGTGCCGTCGATGAGGCGGCGCATGTCGGTCGGCCCATAGAGGGAGATCACCCCGGAGACCGAGCTGTCACGCACCGCACAGGACGCCGGGACGCGGTCGTCACCCTCCGTGTAGGCGGCCGCCAGCGCGAGGTTGCCGCCCGCCGAACTGCCCGCAAGGACAAGGCGGTCGGGATCGATGCCGTACACGCGCGCGTGCCGCCGCACCCAGCCCACCGCGCACTTCACGTCGCCGATCTGGTCGAGCTGGGTCACGCGCGGCGCGAGCCGGTAGTCGATGTCGAAGACCGACCAGCCGCGCTCGTTGAACCAGCGGTTCCACTCGGGCGTCTGGCCGCGGTGCCCCCTGTTCCAGCCGCCGCCGTGCACCCAGACCACGGCCGGATGCCGCACACCGTCCCGCTTCGGAAGGGTCCAGAGATCGAGCTTTCCGCGCCGCTCGCCGGTGCGGGCGTAGGAGCGGGTGCGGTCCCCGTCGGGAGCCTTGGCGTAATTGACGCCTTCGAAGTACGCGGCAGGGTTCAGGGGTTGCCCGTAGTCATCAGCGGTGCCGTGCGCGGCCGCGTAGGGCATCACTCCGTAGACGAGCGCCGCGAACGCGCTGAGCGCGGCGAAGCCGGCGCTCCAGGGGTGCCGCCGCCCGCCGGCCATGGCGGCCGCGAGGCCGAGCGCGGCGGGCAGCGCGAGGACGAGCCCCCAGGAGGTGACCGCCGCCGCGACGAGCACCAGGAGGGAGATGCGGGGCAGCGGGGCGGCCACGAGGACCGCGAGCGCGGCGTTCAGGAGGGTGGCGGTGACGAGGAGGACGCGGGAGAGGGTGCGGGGAACCCGGGGGCGGGTCGGGGTGGTTGGCGTCCTGACGCACATCACGCCGAAGAACTATCACAGAAGCGGACAAAAGACCCTTAAGGTGAGCGGGGGATGCGGGTCTCCCGCCGACCTCGGACGGCCACGGGGCTGAGTAGCCCCCGATCTCAGACGGCCGCGCCCTCACCGCCCTCGTGATCCCCGCCCCCACCCCCGGGGTTCGCGTCCCTCGGCGAGGTCGTGGCCAGGCCCAGAGCCTTGCGGGCCGCCGCCTCCGCCTTGCCGCTGATGTGCTTCTGGGCCGGTACGTAGTACTCGTAGAAGGCGTCCGCGTCCTTGGCGGTGGCCGCCTGCGCCCACTGCTCGCGGTTGCGCTCGATCGCGCCGATGAGGGCGGTGACGTCGGCGTCAGCCTTCGCCGGCCAGTCGTGCGCGCGCAGCAGCCGGGCCTGCTCGGCGAGGCCCTTTTCGACGCGGCCCGCCCACTCCTTGTGCCCCGTCAGGTCGTCCTCGATGTTCTCCTCGACGGGCTCCGACTCGTACGCCTCGTAGAGGGCCTTGTCCGCCTCCAGGTAGGCGAGCTGGTCGGCGTCGAGGTTCGTCGCGTCACGCCGGAACGAGCCCTTCAGACCACGCTTCTCCTCCGCGTCGCCGTAGAGGCAGGTGATGTGGCGGTCTCCCTGGCCCCAGGTCTCCCGGTCGGGCATGTAGTACGTGAGTTCTGCGTCACCGATGTCGACCCAGGAGTCGAGTACGTAGGAGGCGTCCAGGTCCACGCACTTCCGCTCGGCGAGCGAGGTGAGCGCCGCCTCGCCCGGGAAGGTCTCGTGGTTCACCCGGACCGAGGCGAGGACCTCGCCGTCGTGCCGCGACGAACAGGGCACCTCGACGAGCTCGCTTGGGGGCTCTTTTACACAAA
>NZ_JBHYIG010000095.1:0-18348 GCF_042740015.1 Streptomyces sp. NPDC059037 | reverse complement strand
CGGCCCCGGCGGCCCCGCCCCCACGCGCCCACTGGCGCCACCCGGCGCCGGGCGTGCGCGCCTTCGAGATCGCTGTCGGGGACGTTGAAGCACTCGCCCTTGTCGATGGGGAACGCGGAGGAGTTCCGGGACTCGCGCGCGGCCTCCTTGAAGCCCTCCACGAAGTCCCGCGCGCCCCCGGTGACGACGGCGAGCACCAGAAGCACGATGCCGACGACGGAGAGGATGCTGCCCGCGATCGCCATCCCCTTGCCGCGCTCGCCCTTCTTCGAGATCTGCGCGAGCGCGACCAGGCCGAGGATCAGGCCGACGGCGGGCAGGAAGCAGAGGATGCCGAGCACGAGCGAGGCGATCGCGAAACCGTTGACCGGCGGGCGGGAGTACGGCGAGTACGCGCCCGGCCACCGCTGATACGGGACCTGGGGCCCGCCGTGCACGCCCGGGTACGGGGCCTGCGGAGGCGGCCCGTAGACCCCCTGCCCATGCTGCTGCGGAGGGCGGCCACCGAGGTCGGGCGGCGGGGGTATGTCCACGAGTACCGTGCTCCTGGTTCGGGTGGGTCGGTCGATGCGGGAGCTTCGCATCGTATGCGGGACACAGACGGGGGATGAAATGCGGACATGCAGCACAATAGTGCGCGGCCTCGTCCTCGCGGCAGGCCGAGTCACCGACCCGGAGCCGTACCGCGAGGACGAGGATCAACAGGAGCAAGGCAGTTCACGGCCTCAGGCCTGCAACTGACGCCTGGAACTACTGCCTAGAACTGCAGCCCCCAGGAGTCGATCTTCCCGACGTCCTGCGCCGCGTTGTCGCTCACGCGCAGCTTCCACGTGCCATTGGCCGTCTCGGACGACGCGTTCACCGTGTAGGTGGTGTTGATGTCGTCCGAGCTGCCGCCGGTGCCGTAGCCCTTCAGCGTGTACGCGGTGCCGTCGGGCGCGATCAGCTGCACCTGGAGGTCACCTACGTAGGTGTGCTTGATGGCGACCGGCACGCTCAGGGCGGCGGGAGCCCTGCCCGCCACACCGCTCACGGTGACCGGCGACTCGACGGTGGAGTGGTCACTGATCGCGAAGTCGGTCGTGTTTTCAAACTTGGGACCCGGAGGGTTCGTCGAGCCGGCGCCCACGTTCAGGAGGCGGTTCGGCGAGCCCGATCCGGGGCTGGTGACAACGCCCGTGGAGGACGCGGCGACCAGCGCCGCGGACACCTGCGCCGGGGTCGCCGTGCGGTTGTCCGCGAGGTAGAGCGCCGCGGCACCCGCGGTGTGCGGGGACGCCATCGACGTACCGGAGATGGTGTTCGTCGCCGTGTCGCTGGTGTTCCAGGCCGAGGTGATGGACGAGCCGGGCGCGAACAGGTCGAGGATGGTGCCGTAGTTGGAGTAGCTCGCCTTGGCGTCCGTGCTCGTGGTGGCGCCGACCGTGATGGCCTCGGCCACGCGCGCGGGAGAGCGGGTCGAGGCGTCGACGCTCTCGTTGCCCGCCGCGACGGCGAAGGTGATGCCGGACGCGACGGCGTTGCGTACGGCCGTGTCCAGGGCGCTGTCGGCGCCGCCGCCGAGCGACATGTTCGCGACGGCCGGCTTGACCGCGTTCCGGGTGACCCAGTCGATGCCGGCGACGACCTGCGCGGTGGTGCCGGAACCCTGGTTGTTCAGGACGCGGACGCCGACGACCTTCGCCTTCTTGGCGACTCCGTAGGCACCGCCCGCGACCGTGCCCGCGACATGCGTGCCGTGGCCGTGGCCGTCCTGTGCGGTGTTGTCGTTGTCGATCGCGTCATAGCCGTACGAGGCACGGCCGCCGAAGTCGCTGTGGCTGATGCGGACTCCGGTGTCGATGACGTACGCGGTGACGCCCTCGCCTGCGGTGTCCGGGTAGGTGTAGGAGTTGTTCAGCGGGAGCGTCTTCTGGTCGATGCGGTCCAGGCCCCAGGACGGCGGGTTGGGCTGGGTGCCGTCGACCGTGAACGTCCGGTTCTGCACGACGGATTCGACCGCCGGGTCCGCGGCGAACTTCTTGGCCTGGGCGGCGGAGAGCTCGACCGCATAGCCGTTGAGGGCCTCCTTGTACGTGCGCTTGATGTCGGCGCCGTACTCCTTGGCCAGTGCCTTGCCCGCCTTGGAGTCCGCCTTCGCGGCGTCCTCGTCGAGGCTGACGATGTAGCTGCCCGCTATCGTGCCGGGCGCGCCGGCGTTCTCGATCGTGCCTTCCGCCTGGCCCGGCTGCGCGGCCGCGGGGAGGGCGGAGACGACGCCGAGGGCGAGAGCCGCGACCGCTGTCGCGCTGATCCCTGCCAGTCTTCGGCGGGTATGACGCATCACTGCCATCTGAGGGGTCCTCCTCAATAGGTGGTGCGCTGGTGGGGGATTGGTGCTGGTGGTGCCCACACGCACGGAGGCAAACGGCAGGAACATGTCAAACCATGGGGCCGACGGCACCCGCTCTCGCCTTCGTCGGGACGAAAGATTGGCGGATCCATAGGAATCCCACAAGGGTCAGGACCGGACGTAACACGACCGCCACGCACCCGCCATGACACAACGGCCCCAACTGTCACAACTAGCCTGCCCACATGACAGCATTGCCGGATTATTTCTGTCCCACCGACGGCACCCGCGTCCCCCCGGGCACCCTCGCCTGGTGCTGCCCCGTCTGCCGCGGCCCCCTGGACCTGGACTTCTCCCCCAATCCCGGCCCGCTGAAGTCCCTTGCCGGAAGGGTCAATTCACTGTGGCGGTACGCGGAATCCCTGCCGCTGCCCGCCCCCGATTTCTCGCTCGGCGAGGGCCGCACGCCGCTCGTACCGCTGGATGGCGGGATTTCGGCCAAGCTCGACTTCCTGATGCCGACGCTCTCCTTCAAGGACCGCGGCGCGGTCATGCTCGCCGCGCTCGCGGCGCGGCTCGGCCCGGACCGGGTGATCGCCGACAGCAGCGGCAACGCGGGCACGGCGATCGCCGCCTACTGCGCGCGGGCCGGACTGCCCTGCACGGTCTACGTCCCGGCCGGCACGTCGCCGAAGAAGCTGGAGCAGATCGGCGCGCACGGGGCGCGGCTCGAAATCGTCCACGGGGGCCGCGAGCAGACGGCCCTGACGGCCCGCGAGGCCGCCGACGAACCCGGCACGTTCTACGCCTCCCACGTGTACAACCCGTACTTCCTGCACGGCACCAAGACGTACGTCCTGGAGCTGTGGGAGGACCTGGGCGGCCGGCTGCCCGACGCCCTGGTCGTGCCCGTGGGCAACGGCACGCTGCTCCTGGGGGCCGCGCTCGCGGTGCGGGAGCTGCACTCCGCGGGGCTGATCGCGAAGGCGCCCACGCTGTACGCCGTGCAGGCCGCGGCGGTCGCCCCGCTGGCCGAGGCATGGCGCGCGGGCGCCGACGAGCCCCTGGGCAACACCCCGATGGTGCCCACGTTCGCCGAGGGCATCGCGATTCCGCAGCCGCCCCGCGCCCGGCAGATCCTGCGGACGGTCCGCGGATCCGGCAGTGCGTTCCTGACGGCGACGGAGGCCCAGATCGCGGCCGCCCAACTCGACTTGGCGGGGCGGGGGTTGTACGTCGAGGCGACCGGGGTGGCGTGCTGGGCCGCCGTACGGGACGGGGCACTGGGCGAGCGGACGGCCGTGGTCCCGCTGTGCGGGGCGGGTTTGAAATCGGGACTCGCCTCAGTTTGAAATCGGGACTCGCCTCGGTTCGAGATCAGGACTCGTCTCGGTTCGAGATCAGGACTCGTCTCGGTTCGAGATCAGGACTCGTCTCAGTTTGAAACCAGGACCCGCCTCAGTTTGAGATCAGGACGGACGTGCAAACCCCGCCCGGCGGCCAGGCGCCCACCCGTGGGACCCAGAGGCGCGCCACCCCACTTCGGGCGGCGCGCCCGCGCATCGTCGCCCTGTGACCCTCCGCACCGCCACGCTCCTGGCCGCAGCCCTCGTCGCCGCGTCCACTCCCGTACCGGCCGCGCAGGCCGACCAGCCACGCCCTCCGGCCGACTGCGCGCCCACAGCCGGCTGGGCGCCCTCCACCACGAAACGCACCTCTCCGAAGGACACGTACGCCCCCTACGTGGGCAACGGCTACCTCGGCACCCGCGTCCCGCCCGCCGGAGCCGGCTACTCCGCGCCCGTCAAGGACCAGAAGACCGGCTGGCCCCTCTACACACCCCGGTACGACGGCGCCTTCGCGGCGGGCCTCTACGCGCGCGGGCCCCGCAGCACCGCGGGACGCGAGGCCATCGCCGCCCTGCCCGCCTGGACGGCGCTCGACGTCACCGTGGGCGGCGAGACGTACGGACCCGGCAGCCGCGTATCGGACTACCGGCAGACCTTGCACCTGCGCTGCGGCTTCGTCCGGACCTCGCTCACCTGGACCACCGCCGACGGCCGCCGCACCGACCTGACGTACGACGTCCTGGCCGACCGCGAGCACGCCCACACCGGCGCCGTACGCCTGCGACTCACCCCCCACTGGACCGGCGACACACAGGTCACCGACCGCATCGACGGCCGGGGCGCACGCCGCATGGCGCAGACGGGCGGCGGCGCCAGCGGGGAGCGCACCATGGACGTCACCTTCCGCACGGACGGCACCCGTACGGACGGCGCGGTGGCGTCCACTCTGGTGGCCCCTGGAGAGGCCCGCCGGGCCCGTCAGGCGCGCCCGGCAGGGAAGTTGGGCGTCAGCCAGTCCGCCGCCTTCCCCGTCCACGACGGCGCCACCTACGACGTCACCAAGTACGTCGGCGTCGACACCGCCCTCACCTCGCGCGCCCCGCACAGCGACGCCCGCGCCGCGTCGCTGCGCGCGGCCGGGCTCGGCTGGCCCGCGCTCTTCGCCGCGCACACCGCGGCCTGGCGGCAGCTGTGGTCGTCCGGCATCGAGATCCCCGGGCGGCCCGATCTCCAACTCTGGGCGCGTTCGGCCCAGTACGGGCTCCTGTCGTCCACCCGCCGCGGCGCCCGCGACAGCATCGCGCCCGCCGGTCTGACCAGCGACAACTACGCGGGCATGATCTTCTGGGACGCCGAGACCTGGATGTACCCGGCGCTGCTCGCGTTCCGCCCCGAACTCGCCCGCCCCGTCCTGGAGTACCGCAACGCCACCAGCGAGGCAGCCCGCGACAACGCTGCGAAGACCGCCGTGAAGGGCCTCTTCTACCCCTGGACGAGCGCGAGCCGCGGCGCCCTGTGGTCGGAGTGCCAGAGCTGGTATCCACCCCACTGCGTCCAGCAGAACCACCTCCAGGGCGACATCGCGCTGGCCGCCTGGCAGTACTACCTCGCGACCGGCGACCGCGCCTGGCTCCGCTCGCGAGGCTGGCCGCTCCTGAAGGGCATCGCCGCGTACTGGACGTCGCGCACCACTTCCAATGAAGACGGCAGTCATTCAATCCAGAACGTCGCGGGTCCGGACGAGTACAGCAACGGCGTGACGGACGGCGTCTACACGAACGCGGTCGCCGCCACCGCCCTGCGCTCGGCCGTCCGCGCGGCCCGTGTGCTCGGCGAGACCGCCCCTGCGGCCTGGGCCAGGACCGCCGACCGCATCCGGATCCCGTACGACCCGAAGCGCAAGATCTATCTCCAGTACGCGGGTTACAAGGGATCGACCATCAAGCAGGCCGACACCGTGCTCCTGACGTACCCGCTGGACTGGCCGATGCCCAAGGGCGCCGCGGCCGCGACCCTCGACTACTACAGCGCGCGCACCGATCCCGACGGGCCCGCGATGACGGACTCCGTGCACGCGATCGACGCGGCCGCCATCGGTGCGCCGGGCTGCTCGGCGTACACCTTCCTGCAGCGGTCCGTACGCCCCTTCATGCGCGGCCCGTTCGCCCTGTTCTCGGAGTCGCGCGGCGAGAAGGCGGGCGCGGGCGACGCGCTCGCGGGCTCCCCCGCGCAGGACTTCCTCACCGGGAAGGGCGGCTTCCTGCAGGTCTTCACGCACGGCCTGACGGGGCTGCGCCTGCGCGAGGACTCCGTAGAGCTCGATCCGACGCTTCCCCCGCAGCTCAAGAGCGGTGTGACCGTGCGCGGGGCGCACTGGCGGGGACGCACGTACGACATCGCGATCGGCCCCAAGGAGACGACGGTCCGGCTCGCTTCGGGCCGGCCCTTCACCATCGACACCCCGAAGGGCCGCGTCACGGTCGCCGAGAACGCCCCCGCGGTCCTGAAGACCCGCCGTCCCGACCTGACGCCGACGGCGGACCTGGCCCGCTGCCGCCCTGCGAAGGCCACCTCCGAAGACCCCGGTCTGTACGCGGCCGCCGCCGTGGACGGCAACCGCGTCACGGCCTGGTCGCCCACCGCGGACAAGTCATCCCTGACGGTGGACCTGGGGCGAAGGACGAAGGTCGGCACGGTCACTCTGAAGTGGGCGGTCAAGCCGGCCCGCCACCGGGTCGAGACATCGGCGGACGGCCGCTCGTGGCACTCCCCGGGCACGCGGCCGGTCCGCTACGTACGCCTCACGGTCCAGGCGCCCGAGAAGGCACCGGAGCTGAGCGAACTGACCGTCACCGACTGAGCGCCGGACACGTCCCCGGCCGGGTCACTGGTCGGACCGCACCGAGTCGAGCAGGGCGGCGCACCGGCCGAGCAGGCCGACAAGGGCCGCCCGCTCCTCCTCGGTGAACTCGGCGGCCAGCGCCCGCTCGACCCGCACCGCCGCGCCGTCCGCCTGCGCCATGACCGACTCGCCCTCCTCGGTGAGGCGGGTCTCCAGGACATTGCGGTGCCACTCGTGAGGGGTGCGCTCGATGAGGCCGCGCTCCTGGAGGTTCTTCAGGACCGTGTTCATGGTCGGCGGCGTCACCCCGCACAGCCGGGCAAGGGCGGCGGCGGAGATGCCGGGCTTCTCGCTGAGGTAGAGCAGCGCCGCGTACTGCGGAACGGTCAGCCCCGCCGGCTTCAGCGCCGCGTGCTTGGCCGCGTTGAGGGCCCGCTCGGCCCGCTTGATGTGGGAACCGAGGCGATCGGACGCGGGCAAGGAGGTCATCTCCGCATCGTAATGGCCATACGAAAGGCGATACCTCTCATCAAAATTCGAACCTTGACGAGCATTAGAGCTCTAACTTAGTTTCGTGTTCATGCCCAACGCGAAGAGGTACCGCAGCTCCCTGACCATCGCCGCGACGCTGACCGCCCTGGCCGCCACCCCGCTCCTGCCCACGGCCACCGCCAAGACCGGACCGCCGCCGCCGCCGCGCACAACCAACACCCAGAGCTCCCCGACCCAGCACCACGCACATGTCTCCACGGCCTACGAGCTGCCCGGCGACCGCGCCTATCCCGAGGGCATCGCCGCCGACCCCCGCACCGGCGACGTCTACGTCGGCTCGTACGCGACGGGAGCCGTCTACAAGGCGACGCCGGGCAAGCGGGCGGCCGAAGTGTTCCTGCCCGCGGGAACCGACGGCCGCAAGACCGCCAACGGCCTGAAGGTGGACCGTTCCGGGCGGCTGTGGGTGACCGACTCGACGGCCGGAGTCGCGGTGTACGACCTGCGCAGCCGCGCTCTCATCGCCCGCTTCGACGTTCCGGGCACGCCGGGCGGCGAGCCCCGCATGGTCAATGACGTGACCATCGCGGCGGACGGCACCGCCTATCTGACCGACAGCTTCCGTGCCGTCATCTACCGCGTCACACCTGCCCAGTTGGAGAAGACCGCCCGGCACGAAGGACGACGCGGCGAGCTCACCGCACACCTCGACCTGAGCGGCGCCCTGGAGCCGCAGCCGGCCGGCACCTTCACCCTCAACGGCCTCGTGGCCGACCCCACCGACCCCACGGGCCGCCGCCTGTTCACCGTCGACATGACCGGCGGCGACCTCTACCGCGTCGACACGGCATCCGGCGAGATCCGCAAAGTCACCCTGCACGGCGGGGACTTGACCAACGGCGACGGTCTGGAACTGCGCGGCAGCACCCTGTGGGCCGTACACAACACGACCAACTCCATCACCCGCTGGCGCCTGACGGACGGCGGGGCGGCGGCCCGCCTGGAACGCCGCGTCACGGACGAGGCACTCCAGATCCCGACCACCCTGGTCCGGTCGCACGGACGCACCCTGGTGGTCCGCTCGCAGTTCGACAAGGGCGGCCCGATGGGACCCGGCACTCCGACAACTCCGTTCACTGTGGCGGCAGTTGACGGCATCTGACGGATGAGGTCGGCGGCGGGCAACAAATGACCAACGGTTCCCCCCGGTGATGGCCGGAGACCTGCCATGCGCGCAACTGTGGTCGTACGCTTGTCGGCACCATCGATACGACAGCGCTGGCTGCTGGTGGCGATCGGGAGGTCACGGGGGTGGAACGCAGCCCTGCGAGGGTTCGCAACGAATTGGTCGCCGACATCGTCGACGTACTGCAGGAATCGAGCACGGTACGGCAGGGGAACAGCGCGGACCTCTGGGTGAGCATGCTCAACAAGGAACTGAGCTCGCCGGTTGAACCCCTGCGCAGTGAAGCGCTGCGGCCCTGGCTGCTGCGCCTGGTGGAGCACTGCGCTCAGATCCCCGACGGGCTGCCGTGCCTCGTCCGCTGCCTGGGGTATCTGGAGCAGCGGTCTTCCGCCATTTCGTCGCTGCTGCGCCTGGTGGACGAATGGGAGGCCGTGGACTTCTTCGACGGTGCCGACCTGCATCCGCTGCAGCCGGTCCTGCGGGAGATCCGCTCCACTTCCGCACTGGCCGCCCTGGCCCGGCGCGCGAGCCGCTCACGCACCCAGGAGCTGCCCGCGTGGTGCGACACGGGATGGGCAGTCTTCCTACGGCTGGCCGGCGGCAACTCCGCTGCGAAGGAACTCCCCGTGAGCATGGCGTTCCTGGCCCTTGCCGCCGACCGGCTCGTGGAGGAAGGGAACATGGAGGCAGCCGAGGACCTGCGTCGCTGGAACCGCGGGCAGGCCCGCGCCTGGGGCCTCGAGGAGAAGATGGCCGACTGGCAGCGCGGTGTCGTCGACCAGCACGCACCACAGCCTCCTATGGTGCCCGCGTATCTGATGATCCAGTTCGAGCCCGACGGAGTGGATCCGGACCGCTATTTCCTCTCCCACTGGCGGCAGTCCGACGCGGAAGGCTGGCATCCGGTCCCCGGCGAGACCCTCCATCTGCACCGCGACGATCTGCCCGCCGAAGTGGAGACGCTCATCGAGCAGACCGAGGAGCGCTGGTCGGACCTGAGGCAGCCGGTCGTCCTGGAATTCATCCTCCCGTGGGAACTCCTTGGGGAGCCGGTGGAGTGGTGGCACAAGGAGTCCTCCACCCTGTCCCCGACCCCACTGGTGATGGACTACTCCGTACTCGTGCGCAGTTTCGAGCGCCTGCGCAAGGCGGCCTGGCACCGCCCCTGGCACAACAAATGGCGGCAGCTCAAGGAGCGGCCCGCCGAGAGCCACCCCTACTGGAAGCAGCCCGAGCAGTCGCACTTCCACCTGGAGCGCGAACTGAAGGAGGACGACCACGCGGTCTGTCTGGTCCTGAGCCAGCCACCGGGCACCGACTCCCGTTCCAGTCACCAGGAGTTCATGGCGGGCCTGCGGGCGGGCGTCCCCGCGATGATCTGGCATCGAGGCGACTGCGGCGATCCGGCCTTCAGGGAAGCGGTCGCCGACCTGGTCCAGGACCGAGGGCTCTCCGGGCTCCTCAACCGCGCCGGAAATTGGCGCAAGGAGGCTCTGGCGCTGGGCCCCGAGGGCTGGGACAACCACGTGGGACGCCACCTGGCGATCCTGCTCGACGATCCGGAACGCAGACCCGGGCCGCCCGGCCCCGACCGTGCGCCGGTGACGACTTGAACGGGATCACCGGCCACATGTCCCTGAACCTCCCGCACCCGGCGAGAGGGGGTGCCGCGCCGTGAACCGGCAAGACTCCGCTGCCGTGCGGCTGTTTCACGCCGGAAGCCCCAGAAGGACGTCTCCTAGCATGTTTTCCGTGCGCCCCGGCCCATGCCGCCGTACCCCCTTGCTTGCAGTGCGGGCGCACTGCCACGCTTCGCGTGTGGATGTCACGCACGCCCGTGCTCTGCGGGACTCCGCACAACTGTCAGCGTCACCACCACGCCTTGAGGGCGCATATGCGGAACGATGACGATGGGCAGCGGCAAGGACCGGCTACGCGGGCACGTCGTGAAGCCGCGTCCGTCCTCGGCAGGCTCGGGCAGTCCGACCCCGGCCGGTCGGGCAGACAGGAGCGCGCGGAAGCGATCCTCGTCATCGACACCCATGTGACGATGCGCGTCTGGGACCAGGCCGTCGGCGAACTGATCGGTGAGCTGAACCGCGCGGGGGACTTCTCGCGCGTACGCGTACTGCGACTGCTCGGCACCGACGAGACGGACCCGGCCAGGCTGCGCCCCGAGGAACCGCTCGGGGGCGCAACCGACGACCCGCGCCGGGTGATTCTCGTGGTGACCGACGGGCTCGGCGCCGCATGGCGTTCGGGCGCCGTCATGCCCCTGCTGCGCGCCTGGGGGCGCATGTGTCCGGCCGCCGTGGTCCATGTGCTCCCCCAGCAGCTCTGGTACCGCACGGGGCTCGACGTCTCCCGGTTCCGGCTGCGCGCCGCCCGCCCCTGGGCCGCCAACAGCGAGCTGGAATGGGAGCTGCGCGAGGCCCCGGTGGAGTCACGCGACCCGGACGAGCCGGACGTCGAGTCGGACGCGGTCCTCGTACCGGTCCTGGCACTGACCAACCGCTGGGCAGAGGCCTGGACGCACCTCGTCATGGGCCCCGAGTCGCCATGGCTGGAAATGACCGCCGTCCGTGCGCGGGAGTGGAAGCGCAGGCCCGACGCAGCGCGCGCCCTGCCCTGGACGGACGACGTTCCCGACCCGCACAGCACGGTGCCGGCGGCGGAACGCGTATCGGACTTCCGGGCCGGAGCGTCGCCCACGGCCTTCACCCTCGCCACCCGCTTATCCGCCGCTCCCCTCAGTCTTCCGCTCATCCGCAAGGTCCTGGAGACCACACCGGGAGCGGGCCCCGTGCACGCGTCGGAACTGCTGATGAGCGGACTCGTCCGGCCCAGCGGGGCACAAGGCGACGAAGTGACGGATGTGACGTTCTCCTTCGCCCCCAACGTTCGCGAGGAGCTGCTCGCACTGGGCCGCCGCAGCGACACGGCACGGATTCTGCACGACGTACGCGCCTTATTGGCAAGGGACGGCACAGCAGCGGCCGCCCTCCTGCCCTCGCCCGCAGAACCCCTGGACACCTTGGCCATGCCTCGGGTGAACAGCCGCAATATCGGTTTCCTCCGCGTCGAATTAGCCGCGCTGAGGGCACTCTCCGGACGCTTTATGCAGCGCGCCGCCCTGCTCGCAGGGGTACTTGGCTGGCACGATCGTCGCTACGCAGTCAGCCTGGAGAAAAGCGGTGGAACCCCTGTCTCTCGGCCCGATTCCGAAGGAGCATCGGTGATGTCGACTACGCCCCAGCAAACGGTAGAGGGGGACCGCACATCACAGCCGCGCGTCTGGGGAAATCTACCGCCACGCAACCCCAATTTCACCGGCCGCACAGAGCTGCTCGAACTGCTCGGCGAGCGCTTGCGGGAAGGCACGACGACCGTGCTTCCCGAGGCGATTCACGGCATGGGCGGAGTGGGCAAGACCCAGCTGGCCATCGAGTACGCATATCGCCATCAGGGTGAATACGACATCGTTTGGTGGATTCCCTCCGAACGGCCAGGACAGATCGGCCAGGCGCTGGTGGAACTG
This sequence comes from Streptomyces sp. NPDC059037, assembly GCF_042740015.1. Classification (NCBI taxonomy): domain Bacteria; kingdom Bacillati; phylum Actinomycetota; class Actinomycetes; order Kitasatosporales; family Streptomycetaceae; genus Streptomyces; species Streptomyces sp. NPDC059037. The sequence continues at coordinate 6,609 of NZ_JBHYIG010000095.1, read as the reverse complement.
GCCGGACGCCTGGGTCTGGAGACCAGCACCGAGGCGAACATCGCCGGTCCCGCGGTGCGTGAGGCACTGCGCGAGGGCCGTCCTTTCTCCCGCTGGCTGCTCATCTTCGACAATGCCGACAACCCCGAGCAGGTACGCCATTACTTCCCCACCGGAGGCAACGGCACGATCCTGGTGACCTCCCGAAACAGGCGGTGGGGGCTCGTCGGCGGCTCCCTCGAAGTGGACGTCTTCACCCGCGAGGAGAGCAAGGAACTCCTGCGCCACTCGGGGCCGCCGCTCCAGGACGAAGAGGCCGATCAGCTGGCCGAGGCGCTGGGAGACCTGCCGCTCGCCCTGGAACAGGCCGCGGCCTGGCGCGCGGAGACGGGAATGCCCGCATCCGAATATCTGCGGCTCTTCGAGAACAAGCGCACGGAACTCCTCGAGGTCGCCCCGCCGCCGGACTACCAACTGCCGGTCGCCGCCGCCTGGAACGTCTCGTTGGACCATTTGGAGACCCGCAGCCCCTCGGCCCTGCGCCTGTTGCAGCTCTGCTCCTACTTCGCGCCGGACCCGATTTCACGTTCCATTTTCTCCGGGCTCGGAAACAGCAGCATTTTCCCCGAGCTCGACGCGACACTGAACGACCCGATGCGCCTGGCGCGAGCCATAAGGGAGGTGAACCGCTACTCCCTCGCACGCATCGACCACCGTACGAACTCGATCGAAATGCACCGCCTGGTTCAGCTCGTCCTGAACAACCGCATGACCCCCGAGGAGCAGTCCCGTATGCGCCATGGCGCCCACACTCTGCTGGCCGCCGCTGACCCGAAGGCACCCAACGCCGCCGCCAACTGGCCGCGTTACGCGGAGCTCTACGGTCACGTCATCGCCTCTGACGCCATCAAGTCCGATCAGCCCTGGGTGCGTCAGCTCGTCATGAACATCGCCCGGTATCTCTACTACTGGGGCGACCACGAGGTGTCGCTCGACTTCTCCGAGCAGGCCTGGGAGACCTGGCAGACCGTCTTCGGCGAGGAGGACCAGCAGACGCTCCTCATGGGGCAGTGGCTCTGCTACATCTACTGGGTCCTCGGCCGCCACCGCGAAGCCGTCGACTTGGTCGCCAAGCTCAAGGAGATCTACGAACGCACCGCCCCCGAAGGCCGCGAGGACACCCGCGAGGACGCGCTCGCCGCGATCAACCTGGAAGCGGCCGTGCGCCGCGTCGAGGGCGAGTTCGCCGCCGGAGCCCAACTGGACGCCACGGTGTACGAGCGGGCCCGCGTCGCCTTCGGCGAGGAGGACCCCACCACCCTGGAGGCCGCCCACAACCTCGGCACGAGCCTGCGCCAGGCCGGCGAATTCCGTAAGGCCCTCGAACTGGACGAGCACACCCTGGCACTGCGCCTGCGTGTCCTGGGCCAGGACCACCAGCGGACGCTGATGACGGAGAGCAACGTAGCCATCGACGTACGCGAAACAGGTGACTACGTAGGAGCACGCGCACGCCAGCAGGCCGTCCTGGACGCCTACCGCGATGTCTTCGGCCGCGGCAATCCCGCGACGATCGGCACGGTGCGCCAGCTCAGCGAGGCGTGCCGCAAGGCGGGCGACCACACCCAGGCCCTTGAGCTCGCCACCGAGGCGTACTCGAAGTTCACCCGGCGCTACGGCGACACCCACCCCTCGTCGCTGATCGCCGCCCTGACCCTGTCGGTGGCGCTGCGCCAGAACGGCGACCTGAACGCGGCACGCGAGCGCGGCGTGAAGGCCTGCCAGGAGTACCGCAACGTCTTCGCCCCGCAGCACCCGCACGTCCTGGCCGCGGACGTCGACCTCGCCGTCACGCTGCGGCTCCTGGGCCAGCCCGAGGAGGCCCGCCGTCTTGACGAGGCCGCGCTGTCCTCGCTCACCGAACGGCTCGGCCAGTCCCACCCGATCGTCCTGGCCACCGCCATCAACCTGGCCAGTGACCTGGCGGCGCTCGGCAACCACCGCGAGGCACGTGCGATCGGCCGGCAGACGCTCGAACTCTGCCGTGCCGTCCTCGGCGACGACCACCCGACCACGCTGGCGTGTGCGGGGAACCTCGCGATGGACCTCATCGAGCTGGGCGAGGAGGCCGAGGGCACCCCGCTGCGGGCCGACACCCTGGCGCGGATGGAGCGCGTGCTCGACGCACCCCGGCTGCTCTCCGAGCCGGCCACTCCGCACCCGGCCACCTTGCAGGCCAAGGCGGGACAGCGCGCCAACTGCGACATCGACCCGGTGCCGCTGTAGCGACGCCGGAGGCCATGAGCGGGGCGGGCACCACCCGCCCCGCGGTCCTTCAGGCGCTAAAGCCCCGCACGCCCCAACCACCCCGCGAGCCGCACCGGATCGGCACCCTGCCCGGTGGCGTTCTCCAGCGCGCTCTGCACGGCGCAGGCCCGCTCCGGGAAGCGCCGCAGCAGCCGCGCGGCATCCCTGTGGGCCGCCGCACCGGCAAGGGCACGCCCCAGACCGACCCAGGCGCCCAGCGGGGCGCCCTTGCCCGTCAGACGGGCGGTGAAGGCGTCCCGCGCCTCGGCCCGTTCGCCGCGGCACAGGAGTACGTCGGCCTCGTCGGCGCCCTCGACTCCGTACATGTCCCGGTCGGCGCCGCTGAGCCGGTGCCTGGCCAGGACGGCCGCGGTGTCCAGGAAGCGGCTCTCCGTGTCCGGTACGAGAACGGGCTCGCCCGCGAGAGCCGCCGGAGGCACTTCGTCCCCGCGCTGCCAGGCGAGCACCGCTTCCTCCACGGCCGAGGCGGGCGGCCGCAGATGGTGCGCCCGCCAGCGGGCCCGGTGGTCGGCGGCCACCTCCTGGGCCAGCTCCAACTCGGCGGACGGCACGTCATCGCCCATCCACCGCGCACAGCGCTCGCCGAGGACCTCCAGGACGCGACGCCCCAGCGGGGTCAGCCCTTCGTGCGTCCGTACGAGGCGGACCGTGGACGTCACTTGGGAGCGCCACAGCGCGAACTCGAAGTGCGCGAGCGGGGCTCGCCCGGCGTCGGCGGAGTGCCGATGGGCCCGCCAGAAGCGGGTGACTCCCGCGAAGGCGTAGATCCCCTGCAGCAGTCCGCCCAGCGGGCGCGGATCGTCACGCCACGGAGCGTAGAACAGCTCTTCGGACGGCTCGGGCCCGTTCAGGTTCAGCGGCCGCAGCCGCATCAGACCGCCCAGCTTGATGTGCTGGAACTCGTGCACCAGCGTCGCGGCGAGCTGTGCGGCATCGTCCGGAAGTGACGCCATCACGCCCCCGAAGGCGTCCCCGGCGGTCACGCTGTGCGGCCGGAACCTTTCTCTCGCCGGCGTCGGTGTCACCGACTTCAGCCCGACCCGCATGGCCTCCGCGGTCTCCGGCTCGTCCCGGAGCAGCACCTCCCAGGCGTCGGCGAGCACGCCCTCCCACGTCCGTGCGTCGGCGGCGGACAGCAGCACCGGTTCGGTGGGGCGGGGAAACGTCCGATAGGGATCCAACTCCTCCAGGGACAGCCACTTCTGAGGCTCCGTCACCCCGAGCTCAAGTCGGCGCACTGAGTGCCACCCCGGCCCGCCCCGAGCAGCCCCCGACGGGACCTCCACAGCACCCAGCGCCCCGGAGATCCGCACCTGCCCGTCCCGCGCGACGACTTGAGCCGTGCCCCACGGCTCCGCGCCCTCAAGTTCCGCACACCCCAGGGTCGGCAGGAACGCGACGCCACGGCGGACCGGCACGGTGATCGAGAAGTCGAGTCCGGCCCGCGCCCCCGCTGCGGCGGCCAGCGCAGACAGATGCCCCACCACCGCCCACAGCGGCGCGTCCTCGGCGGGCACACCCCTGAGCCGGCGCAGCGCCAGGGACAGCCACATCCCCGTATGCGGAGACATCAGGATGTCCTCGAAGACGTCCGGCGCCCGCCCCTGTGCACGCTCGAGCAGGGCCCATGCATCGCGGTACGAGATCGTGTCCCCACCCGCGGCGGGCGACGCGCCGCCCCCGGAAAGGCCGCCCCCGGAAAGACCGTCATGGAGCGCCCGAAGCAGCAGCATGCGGCGGCTCCGCTCGGCGGCGAGGAGCTCCTCGACCACCGCCTTGCCGCCGTCACCCCGCGCGAGGGCGTCGAATCCGGCTGCCGAGAGCCGGTGAACCGGCAGCTGCCCCGATCCCGCAGGCCTAACCGGCATGGGCCGTCCGCCACGGCGCGGCGACGGTCCCGTCAGTCGAAACGGGACGGCCCTCCGTACGACATCGTGATGGCCCGGGCCTCGTCGATGTGGTGCAGCAGCGAGTCGAGCGACTCCGCGATGGCACTGCCGTCCATGGAACGCAGCGCTTCAAGAGAAACCCCCGAGAGATCCACGAGATCGGACTCGACGGCAGGCATCGATTGCTCCACGGCTGCCAAGTCCCCTCCCGCGATTCCGTGCATGCGCTGTCCCTTTCCCCCTCATGATGACCCAGCAGGGCACGCCGCGAAACCCCGCATCCGAGCCGCCCCCGACATCAAGTCAGCAGTATTGCTCGGCCAGTTGAGCCGCCTCGCGGTCCATCCGGGCCACTTCCGACGACGGCCCTTCCACCAGACGCACGGCCTCGAGAAGCTGATCGAGCGTGCCCCGGTAACGCAGACAGGTGTGCACGATGCCGTAGATGTCCATTCTGAGCCGCGGGTCACGTGGCCGGTTGGCGGCGATCTCCGAGCTGATGCTGGCGAGCACCAGATGCAGCCCATTGGTGTCACGGAGTGCCGGAATTTCCACCAACGCGTCGACCAGTCCCATGAGTTCCTGCAGCGGCAGATCGGCGGGAAGCCCGACAAGGCTCACCGGCGCCGGCGGCCCCTGCACCACGGTGGACCCGCTCGTCTCACGCAGGGGCAGCCCCGCGTAGTGGTGGAGCTGCGCGAGATCGGCGGAGGACAGCGTGTCGTACCACCGCTCGACCCGGCTGGCCGTGAGACGGCCGTTCCCCTCCCCGCGGTGATGGGCGCTGACCACACCGACGATCGCGCCCTCGCACCACACCGCCGCGCCGGACATCCCCTCCCAGGGGGAGCGGCCCTGTTCGGGGTCGGTGCCCGGCGCGAGGACGGCCAGTTCGAGTGTGCCCTCGCGGCGGTTGGAGAGAACGGAGATGGTCCCCGTGAGGTGGCAGGAGTCGCGGTACTGGCTGGGCGAGCCGTCATCGAGGAGCCGCATGCTGTCGTTGCGCAGCTTGAAGCGGGGAAAGCCGAGCGCACTGAAGCTCAGCACCACATCGGCCTTGGGAACACCTTCGTATCGCGGGTGTTCGACCGTGGCCCCCTCCGGTGCGCCCACGATCTCGAGGAGCGCGATGTCCACGGCTTCGGCGATGAGCACGACGCGTACGTCGGCGCTCCACTCCCCCGCCAGATCGGCGTCGAAGCGCACCCGCACCGACGTCACGGGACCGGCGACCACATGCGCGGCGGTCAGTACGCATCCGTTCCCCACGCGGTATCCGGACCCGCGCCTTCCGGGCTGCCCGCCCGGCCTGCTCACCAGCACTTCGGCGACGCGCGCCGCTTCAAGACCCGCTGACTGCGGCATGGCGGCGGCCCGGCTCAGCGCTCGCGCGGGGTCTGGTCACCCGCGACGTAGGGCGGTTCTCCCGTGGCGCGGACGCGCGGCTGCAGGGTGAGGTGGACCCGGTGGGTGTTGCTTGCCGTCTGCTGGGCGGAGGCACCTGCCTCGACGACCCAGAAGCGGATCCTGCCGTCCGCCGTATCGGCCCGCTGGACGGCGAACTCCGCCTCCAGCTCCACGGCCCCCAGTTCGAAGCGCAGTTCCTCGTGCTCGGCCGCCGCCATGGCCGTGGCGAGTTCCCCACGTAACTGCGCGATCATCTCGGCGAGTTCAATCACGCCGACCCCCTACCCCCGGCGTGTCACCCCCACACGGAGGCCGGGGGCTCGGGGCAGCCGCGGTGGTTGAAGCCTTCGATCGGCACGGTGGTGAGCGCTCCGTGCCCGTGGACTCGTCGCGGTACGCGGGATCTCGGCGTAGGAATTGATGCCGCGGCCGTCCGTCCCCATCAGCAGGATATTCGTACCCCGTCCCTCATTCGGACGATTCCTCATGTCGCCGAAAACATCGATGCGTTGAACAGGGCGCGGAAATGCTTTGGCGGTTCCGAACCTTGCCGCGAGAGCGATCTTGTCCGCGTTGACCGGTGCGGCACCTTCGCGGCACGCACGAAGAACAACTCGTTCGCCCTAAGCACCGCGGTTTCACCGGTTTCCGAAACTGGAACAGTTGGAACAGATTGCTCGACACACGCCCGTCGATGGCGAGGGGATATGACTGACTTCACGATGCGATGGAATCGTCAAGGCCTGATTCCAGCGAGCAGGAATTCCCCGGAACGCCGAGTTCCGGATCCCATCTACACCTCCCTTCAGGACTCCTGGGAGCGGCAGGGCAAGACCGTGCCGGGGCGCCCCGACAAGGAGTGGCTCGCCCTCATGGCGCGCGACCACTGGCCACGGGGCTGACACGGACAGAACAGCGGGGCCCCCGGGGACCCGCGGCCCCCGGGCGCTGGCGCGGGGGGGGTCAGGGGGGGGGGTGGGGCTTTATAAAAAAAACGGTCCCCCGC
>NZ_JBHYIG010000094.1:21944-30570 GCF_042740015.1 Streptomyces sp. NPDC059037 | reverse complement strand
CGGGGGCCCCCCCACCCCCCCCCCGGGGGGGGGCGGCGGGCCGCCGGGGGCGCGGGGGGGGGCGCGGCGGGCCCCCCCCTGTGCCGCGCGGCGCCCCCGCGGCACCCGGCGGCCGGAGTACCCACGGCCGGCAACCGAAGCCGTCAGAGCCGCGTCAATGTCCTCGTGACGGGCGCCAGAGTCGCGTCAAGGGCCGCGTCCACGGCGCCGGGAGGGCGTTCGGTGGAGGAATCTCCCCGAGGGCACTTCCCCCCGCTCCCGCGGAAGGCGCCCCGAGCCATCACCCAGGGGAGAAACAGGAGTTGAGCGCGAGTCCATGAGCGGCGTACGGCCCGGACAGTTAAAGGTCTACCTCGGGGCGGCCCCCGGCGTCGGCAAGACCTACCGCATGCTCGACGAGGGCCGCCGCCGCGCGGCCCGCGGCACGGACGTGGTGGTGGGCTTCGTGGAGTGCCACCGGCGCCCGCGGACCGAGGCGATGCTGGCGGGCCTGGAGGCCGTCGGGCGCCTCGACTGCGGCTACCGGGGCGGCACATTCCCGGAGATGGACCTGAAGGCCGTCCTCGCCCGGCGCCCGCAGGTGGCGCTCGTCGATGAGCTCGCCCACACGAACGTCCCCGGCGGCGGCCGCAACACCAAACGCTGGCAGGACGTCGAGGAGCTCCTCGCCGCCGGGATCGACGTCGTCACGGCGCTCAACATCCAGCACCTGGAATCCCTCAACGACGTCGTCGAGAAGATCACCGGCGTGCCGCAGAGCGAGACCGTGCCCGACGACGTGGTCCGCCGCGCCCAGCAGATCGAGCTGGTCGACATGGCGCCCGAGGGCCTGCGCCGCCGCATGGCGCACGGCAACATCTACGCCCCGGCCAAGGTCGACGCCGCCCTCGCCAACCACTTCCGCCCCGGCAACCTCACCGCGCTGCGCGAACTCGCCCTCCAGTGGGTGGCGGGCCAGGTCGACGCGGCCCTCCTGCGGCACCGCTCCGAACAGGGTGTCGCCCGCGTGTGGGAGGCCCGCGAACGCGTCGTCGTCGCGCTCACCGGCGGCTCCGAGGGCGAGACCCTGATCCGCAGGGCCGCCCGCATCGGCGCCCTGCCCCGGGCGCTCACCTTCGTCCGGGCCGGGCAGGCCCCGCCGGCCCGCGGGGATCTGCTTGCCGTGCACGTGACGCGCAGCGACGGGCTCGCCGCCGGGGCCTCGCACTCCGCCCTGGTCCGCCAGCGCCGCCTCGTCGAGAGCCTCGGCGGCAGCTATCACTCGGTCGTCGGGGACGATGTGCCCACCGCCCTGGTGGAGTTCGCCCGCGCGGAGAACGCCACCCAGCTCGTCCTCGGCACCAGCCGGCGCGGCCGCCTCGAACGGTTCCTCACCGGCAGCGGCATCGGCGAGACGGTGGTCGCGCTCTCGCGGGACATCGACGTCCACATGGTCACCCACGAGCGGGCGGGCCGCGGCAGACTGCTGCCGTCCCGCCGCCGTACGCTGCCGACCTCGCGCCTGGTCGCGGGCCCGATCGCCGGTCTTGTCCTGCCGGTACTGCTGACCTTCGGGCTCGACGGTCTGCGCGGTCCGCTGAACCTCACCAGCGAGGCGCTGCTGTATCTCCTGGCCGTGGTGGGCGTGGCCTGCATCGGGGGCGTCGCATCGGCGGTGATCGCTTCGCTCACCGCGTCGCTGCTGCTCAACTACTGGTTCATGCCGCCGGTCGGCGAATTCACCATGGCCGATGCGAACAGCATGCTCGCGCTGGGTGTCTTCGCCGTCGTCGCGGCGACGGTCGCGGCCGTCGTGGACCGGTCGCTGCGGCTTGCGCGGCGCTCGGCCCGCGCGACGGCCGAGGCGGAGACGATGTCCTCGCTCGCGGGCAGCATCGTCCGCGGCGACGAGGCGATTCCGGCACTCCTGGAACGTACGCGGGAGACCTTCGGCATGGCGTCCGCCGAGCTCGTCGAGGAACCGCCGGGCGCAGGTGCGTCGGGGACGGGCGGCGCCCTGTCCGTGCCGGTCGGCACCGGCAACTGGCTGCTGCTGCGCGGCCGTACCCTCCCGTCGTCCGAGCGCCGGGTGCTGGCCGCGTTCGCGGCGCACGTCGGCGCCGCCGTGGAGCGGGCCCGGCTCGCCGAGCGGGCGGCCGAGGTCGAACCCGTCAAGGCCGCCGACCGGATGCGCACGGCGCTGCTGAGGGCCGTCGGCCACGATCTGCGGACTCCGCTCGCCGCGGTCCTTGCCGCCGTCAGCTCGCTGCGCAGCCGTGACGTGGACTTCTCCGCCGAGGACCGCGACGAACTGCTCGCCTCCGCCGAGGAGTCCCTGGCCAAGCTGGACCGGCTGGTGGAGAACCTCCTGGACCTGAGCCGTCTTCAGGCCGGCGCACTCACCCTCAAGACGCGCGCCACAGCCCTTGAGGAGGTCCTTCCGCTCGCCCTGGACTCGCTTCCCGGGCACGCGGCGGACATCGAGGTGCGGAGCCTGGAGGAGATCCCGGCGGTGCTCGCCGACCCGCCGCTCCTGGAACGGGTCATCGCCAACCTCGTGGGCAACGCCGCCCGGCACTCGCCGCCCGGCGTACCGGTCCTGGTCTCCGCGAGCGCGCTCGGCGGCCGGGTCGAGCTGCGCGTCGTCGACCGGGGCCCCGGAGTGCCGCCCGCAGACCGGGAGCAGGTCTTCGAGCCGTTCCAGCGGCTCGGCGACACGGACAACACCACGGGCCTCGGCCTGGGGCTCGCCCTGTCCCGAGGGCTCACCGAAGCGATGGACGGCACGCTCACCCCGGAGGACACCCCGGGCGGCGGCCTCACGATGGTCCTCTCGCTGCCGTTCGCGGGGGCCGCCGGGAAGGGGGCGCGGCGATGACGCGGGTGCTCGTGGTGGAGGACGACGTCCAGCTGGTCCGGGCGCTCGTGATCAACCTGCGGGCCCGCGGGTACGGGGTCGAGACCGCCCCCGACGGTGCTACGGCCCTGCGGATCGCCGCGGCGCAGCGGCCCCACGTCATCCTCCTGGACCTGGGCCTTCCGGACATGGACGGCATCGACGTACTCACGGGTCTGCGGGCCTCGACCCGGGCGCCGATCCTCGTGCTCACCGCGCGCCGTGCCGCGCCGCAGAAGGTCGCGGCGCTCGACGCGGGAGCCGATGACTACGTGACGAAGCCGTTCAGCATGGACGAACTCCTGGCCCGGCTGCGCGCCGCGGTCCGCCGCACCCGGGCCGTGCCGGTCACCGGCGACGCGGTGGTCGTCACGACGGACGAGTTCACCGTCGACCTGGCCGCCAAGAAGGTGCGCAGGCACGGACACGACGTACGGCTGACGCCGACCGAATGGCAGCTCCTGGAAATACTGATCTCCCACCCCGGGCGGCTCATCACCCAGCGCCAGCTCCTGGAGGACGTATGGGGCTCGTCCCGCAGCGACAAGACCAACTATCTCCGCGTCTACATGGCCCAGTTGAGACGCAAACTCGAAGCGGACCCGTCCAGCCCGCGGCACTTCATCACGGAGCCGGGCATGGGCTATCGCTTCGAGAGCTGAGAGCCGCGCGCTGGCCGGGGGAGAGGCGGTCCGGTCCGGCTTGCCGCAAGGCCTCGGCGACGCGTGACGGGGGCCAGTCCAGGGCCGCGGCCAAGTGGTCGGCGGTGGGCGGCGCGGTCGAGTGCAGCAGGGCGGCGAGCACGGTCAGGGCGTCGTCGACGGCCGTGGGGCCGCCGCTCATGTCGTCGCTGAGCGTCGCGAAGAATCCGCTCATCTGGGCCAGGCGCGCCCCCGCCGGTGTGGCCGCGTCGAGCAGATCGACGCCCCGCAGCGCGATGTCCGCCCACTGCGCGTGCGTCTGGGCACTGGTCGTCCAGGCCCGCAGCCACACGTCGTCGTCGACGACGTACCGCTCGCGCCGCCGTCCGGGCTCGCGCACCCGGCGGATCACCCCGAGGGACTCCAGATAGGCGACGGCCTTGGACACCGAGGCGGCGCTGACCCGCAGCCGCCGGACGAGTTCGGCGGCGGTGAGACTGCCGGAGTCGTCCGTGATCAGGCGGGCGAGCACCCGCGCCGGCATCCGCGGCAGCCCCGTCCCGGCCATCAGCGCGGCGAGCTGCTCGGCGAAGCCGGCGACGACGTCGGGGTCGCGGCCGTGGGCGTCGGGCGTCGCCGACGGGTCAAGGGGCGGGCGCGGCGTGCGCCGCCGGGCGCGCCGTTCGGTGGCCAGATGGGCGTGGTCCACGCGGTAGGCGGCGGGTCCGCCGTTGCGGGCCACCTCCCGGCTGACGGTGGACGTCGGTCTGCCGAGCCGCCGCGCGATCTCGGCGTAACCGAGCCCGTCGGCGAGGCCCGCGCCGATGTCCCCGCGGTCCTGGTGGGTGAGCCTGCCTCCGGGCACGCGCACCGCCTCCCTTGCGTTTTGCGGCAATGCCATTGCAACGAATGCCGTGAAATCCCTTGTTGGGGCAGCTTACTTGGCGGATTTATCTTTGATGACCCACTAAACGCAACGTAGCTTCGCGGCTGTATCAAGCGATCCGGCGGGGACTTGAGGAGCTGACGTGACGACGACCGGCAAGGACGTCGTGCTCGATGTCGAAGGGCTGCGCATGCGGTACGGCGCGATCGATGTCCTGCACGATGTGACGTTCCAGGCACACCACGGCGAGGTGGTGGCCCTGCTCGGGCCGAACGGTGCGGGCAAGACCACCACCATCGAGATCCTGGAAGGGTTCCGCCTCCGCTCGCAGGGGCGGGTCGCGGTGCTCGGCACGGACCCGGCGGACGCCTCCGAGGCCTGGCGTGCCCGGATCGGTGTCGTGCTGCAGTCCTGGCGCGACCACGGCAAGTGGCGGGTGCGGGAGCTGCTCGCGCATCTGGGCACGTACTACGCCCCGTACTCCACCGGCACGCGCCTGCGGCCGTGGGACACCGACGAGCTCGTGGCCGCGGTCGGGCTCACCGCCCACGCGGGCAAGAAGATCAAGACGCTGTCCGGCGGGCAGCGCCGCAGGCTCGACGTGGCGATCGGCATCGTGGGCCGCCCCGAACTGCTCTTCCTCGACGAGCCCACCGCGGGCTTCGACCCGCAGGCACGCCAGGAGTTCCACGCCCTCGTGCACCGGCTCGCCGCCGACCACGAGACGACGGTCCTGCTCACCACGCACGACCTCGACGAGGCGGGGAAGCTCGCCGACCGCATCATGATCCTGTCCGGCGGGCGCATCGTCGCGGACGGTACGGCCGACGATCTCGCCCGGCGGATCGCGGGCGAGGACGAGGTGCGCTGGACGCACGACGGGCAGCGGTGCGCCACGTCCACGGCCGACTCCACGGCATTCGTCCGCGGCCTCTTCGGGCGGTACGGCGAGGCGATCGGTGAACTGGAGGTCCGCAGGGCCTCGTTGGAGGACACCTACCTGGCACTGGTGCGCGAGGGCGAGGTGGCGGCCCGATGAGCGGCACGCACGCGATGGCGTCGAAGGGGGCGGGCGCGACGGGTCCGGCGGCGGTGGCGCTGCGCGCCGGCTGGACCCGCGGCCTGATCGAACTGCGGCAGTCGTTCACCAACGGCGCCGACCTGCTGTCGCATCTGCTCTGGCCCGCGCTGATGCTGATCGTCCTGTTCTTCCTGAGGGATACGACCTTCGGAACGAGCGGACTCCTGCTCGGCACCCTCGCGCTGCCCAGCATCCTGGGGATGAACGCCGCGATGGGCATGGTCACCATGAGCCAGGTGCTCACCGCCGAACGCGAGGACGGCACGCTGCTGCGCGCCAAGGCGACGCCGAACGGGATGCGGGGCCACCTCGTCGGGAAGGTCATCTCGGTGGCGGGCGGACTCCTGGCCGACCTCGCGATCCTGCTGATCCCGGGCGTCCTGCTCATCGACGGCCTCGCGGTGGGCGGCGCGGGCGCCTGGCTGACACTGACCTGGGTGCTCGTCCTCGGCATGGTGGCGACCCTGCCGATCGGCGCCGTCCTCGGCTCGGCCTTCACCAGCGCGCGCAGCCAGGGTCTCGTCCAACTGCCGGTCCTCGGCCTGATCGCGGTCTCCGGCATCTTCTACCCCGTGACCGCGATGCCGCAGTGGGTGGAGTGGCTGGCGCAGGCGTTCCCCATCTACTGGCTCGGCCTCGGCATGCGCTCCGCCCTGCTTCCGGACGGCGCGGCAGCCGTGGAGATCGGGGAGTCCTGGCGGCACTGGGAGACCGCGGGGGTCCTCGGCGCCTGGGCCGTGGCGGGGCTGCTCGTGGCGCCGGTCGTGCTGCGCCGCATGGCCCGCAGGGAGTCGGGGTCGAGCGTGGCCGAGCGGCGGGAGCGGGCGCTGCGGAGGGTGGGGTAGGCGCCCCCGAAGGGGCGCGGGGAACTGCGCGACTAGCCACGACACAGCCGCAGACCATCGACGGCCGTCGGCTGCGGTGCCGGGCGGCCGTCAGCCCCGTCAGCCCCGCCGGCGCCCGGCCAGCTCGGCCAGCTCGGCGCGAGCCGCCCGCACCTCGTCCACGGCCTGCCGGTGCCCGCCCTCGTGGGCACAGCGCCCGGCCCGGTCGAGAAGCGAGCGGGCCGAGTCCGGATCGGTGGCCGCGCGGACGCGGGCCAGCGCCGTGAGCGCGAAGGCGAGCACCGTCCCGCCGAACGGCTCGGCGAGCCCGACGGCCGCGCCCGCCAACTGCTCGGCCTCGTCCGCCTCACCAAGCAGCAGATGAAGCTCGGCGAGGTTGGCGCGCTCGAAGGCGGTGGCGGTGGGCCGCCCTGCCTGCTCGGCGAGGGTGAGTGCGCGCCACCCGTGCTCCAGCGCCTTGCGGAGCCGCCCCGAGCGGCGGGCGTTCTCGCGCAGCACGGACAGGACCGTGGCGAGCAGCGCCGGGTCACCGGACTCCTCGGCCGGCGCGAGAGCCCGCTCGGCGGGTGCGATCGCTTCCGCATTACGCCCCAACAGGCCGTGACAGGCGGCCTGTTGGGCGAGGGACCTGGCGAGGAGGGCGGCGTGTTCGGCCTGCCGGTCCGGACGCCGCTGCCCGGTGGCCTCCTCCAGGCGTCCGGCGGCAGCGGCCCCGGACGGTGCGCTCACCCACGGCGGCCCGGGTCGGGCGGGCGGCGCGTCCCGGCCGTCCGCGCGCAGCAGTTCCTCCGCGCCCCGCGCCGCCGCGAGCCCGGCCTCGTACTCCCCGTCGTTGAACAGGATCATCGACTCCGCCATGCGGTGCGCGGCGTGTACGTCCGGGGCGGCGTCCGGCCGTGGTGGATGGTCCGCGAGGGTGGCGCGCGCCTCGTCGGGCGTGGTGGCGCGGGACAGCACCTCCGCGAGCCGCGCGGCCGTCAACGTGCAGGCGTCGGGGCTGCGTTGGAGTTCGTACGACGCCAGAGCCTCGCGCAGTACGTGCACCGCGTCGGCGTAGCGGCCCGAGCGCTCCAGCGTGCGGGCCAGGGCCACCCGGACCCGCGCCGCGTCCGCCTCCGGCTCCGGCTCCGGCGGGTGGTCGAGCGCCGCGCGGTACAGCCGGGTCGTCTCCGGGGCGGGGCGTGCGCCCAGGTCGGCGAAGTCCATGGCCGCCGCGCACCGCTCGTACTGGCGGGCCGCCGCGCCCCGCATCCCTTGCCGCAGATACGCCCCGATCAGCACGCGGTGGGCCCGCTCGTCGGCGGGTGCGGACTCCAGGACGAGGCGTGCGACGGCCGCCGCCTGCTCCGCGTCGCCCGCGTCGAGCCGGGCCCGCGCGAGGGCGAGCGCCACCCGGACCCGCAGCTCGGCCAGGCGGGTGCGGTGCGGCTCGGCCCATGGCGCGTAGCGGTCCTCGGGGAGCAGGTCTCCGGTGAACGCGTCCAGGGCGGCGGCCAGTTGGGCGGTGTCGCCGCCCGCGAGCGCACGCTCCGCCAGGGATCCCGCCCGGTCCGCGTCGACCACGACCCTGCCGGGCGCCAGGCGCAGCAGCGACCCGTCGGCCACCACGTAGGACGATGCGGCCCGTGGTGTCAGTTCGGGCTCCAGGGCGTGGCGCGCGGCGTGCAGCGCCACCCGCAGGTTCCGCTGTGCGGCGGGCAGTTCGGCATGCGGCCAGCACTCCGCCATGAGGTGCTCGCGGTGCAACTGGTGCCCCGGGGCGAGGGCGAGGAGTTTGACCAGGGTGCGGGCGCCCGGCCGCGGCCACCGCTCGGCGGGCGGCACCCCGGCGGGCCGTTCCGTGCGGAATCCGCCGAGCAGGCTGATGCGGAGTGTTGGAGGAGCGCCCATGGGAGCAGCACTGTAACCGCTTGCCCCCACCGGCCTGTTACCGGTGAATTACTGGCCGGATCTCGCCCCTCGTAGCAGCACGTCAGACGAGTGCCGCGTGCCTGATCGCGTCTACTTCACACCGGCGGGAGAGAGCCCCGGAGAACGCGTTGACCTGCGCAAAGGGCCTCCCGAAGATATGTGCCGAGCACCGCCGCCATCCCCGTGTCCCCCTCTGGAGGAAGCGTGAAGCGTTCCCAAGCCCTCGCCGTGGGCGTCGCGTTGCTGCTCTCGGGCAGTGTCGTGGCGGCCAACGCCGCCCACGACCCCGCCGCGCCCCCCCCCCGGCCCACCCCCCCCCCCCCCCCGGCCCCCCCCCCCAGGGGCCCCCCCCCACGGGGGGGGCGGGGGCACCAAGCCCCGCCCCCC
>NZ_JBHYIG010000094.1:8085-21934 GCF_042740015.1 Streptomyces sp. NPDC059037 | reverse complement strand
CGCTTGTTGTGCATGGGTGATGGTTACCAACGCCCTCGCGGGGGGCGTCGGGTTGGTGATCTGGGGCTGTTGGGGGGGGCCAACCGCCCCCCCCCACCCGGCCGCTCCCCCGGCCGGGCACTCCGCCAAGCGCCCGTCGGCCGACGCCACTTGGTGCACCGAGCAGGGTGGCGCCCCGCAGCAGCAGGTCCCGTACTACACCAAGACCGGAACCCAGATCGTGCAGCTCGGCGGCGAACGCGAGATGTGCGTCTTCACCGGCGAGGACGGCACGAAGATCACGATCGGCGCCGACACCCTGGCCGCCGACAAGCCGACCCTGGCCGCACTCGCCTACGTCCACAAGCCGGCCGACCCGGGCGGCCACCCGGGCAACCCGTCCATCGGCTACTGCAAGTCCATCAACGGCACAGCCATGTACGGCCCGAAAGCGACGGACGGTGGCGGCTGGGCCAAGAAGGGCGAGACCGACGCGGCCAAGGTCGTCTCCGCCTGCATGTTTGGCGACGGCTCGGTGATCGACGCCTGGGGCCTCAAGTACCACACGGGCGGCGTGATCCGCGGCGCGGACCTGACGAAGAAGTTCCGTGCGGACATCCCGTAGGAGGCGGGCGAGCCTCCCGGGCGCCACCGGAAGCGGCGGTGCGGCCGGGAGGCCCGTGGCCTAGCGCAGCATGGGCAGTTCGATCGCCGGGCAGCGGTCCATGACCATCTCAAGGCCCGCCGCCCGCGTCCGTTCGTACGCGGACTCGTCGATGACGCCCAGCTGGAACCAGACCGCCCGCGCGCCGATCTCGACGGCCTCGTCGGCGGCCTTGCCCGCCAGCCCGCTGTTCAGGAACACGTCGACGACGTCGATCTCGAAGGGCACGGCGGAGAGGGACGCGTAGCCCTTCTCGCCGTGCACCGTCTCGGCCTTCGGGTGGACGGGGACGATGCGCTTGCCGTACCGCTGCAGCACGCTCGCGACTCCGTACGCCGCTCGTTCCTGGTTCGAGGACAGGCCCACGACCGCCCAGGTGTCTCCGAGCTCCGTCAGTATCTTGCGCACTGTCGCCGGATCGCCGTACACGTCCTGCTCCTTCACCGATGGCCGGGTGACTACGGGATGCGTACGTCAGACATTGACGCCGAAGTCCGACGCGATGCCGCGCAGCCCACTGGCATAACCCTGGCCGACCGCGCGGAATTTCCACTCCTGGCCGTGGCGGTAGAGCTCGCCGAAGACCATGGCGGTCTCCGTGGACGCGTCCTCGGAGAGGTCGTAGCGGGCTATCTCCACGTTGTCCGCCTGGTTGACCACGCGGATGAACGCGTTGCGGACCTGGCCGAAGCTCTGGCCGCGGTTCTCGGCGTCGTGGATGGACACCGGGAAGACGATCTTCGTGATCGTGGCGGGGACCTGCGCGAGGTTCACCTTCACGGCCTCGTCGTCGCCCTCGCCCTCACCGGTGAGGTTGTCGCCGGTGTGCTCGACGGAACCGTCCGGGCTCGTGAGGTTGTTGTAGAAGATGAAGTGCTGGTCGGAGACGACCTTGCCCGACTCGTCGCAGAGCAGGGCGCTGGCATCCAGGTCGTAGTCCGTGCCGGTGGTCGTGCGGACGTCCCAGCCGAGACCGACCAGGACGGCGGTGAGGCCCGGTGCCTCCTTGCTGAGTGAGACGTTGCCGCCCTTGGCCAGGGAAACTCCCACGATGTCCTCCTGAGTCCTGAGGTGTAGTGCCGACCGGCCGTGGTCAGGGCCGGAGGGGTAAAATCTACAGCACTGTAGAAGCTCGCGGGGTGCCGCGTCCCGATACCGCGTCCCGTTACGATGTGGCGCTCCGTGAGGAGCCGTCAAGACAACCGTCGGCCGAGCCGTCGGGAACCGGCGTCGAGGAGGAGACGAGCATGGCGCAGCATGAGCGCGGGGAGCGGCGACCGCGTCTTCGGCGGCGCGCGCAGGGCGAGTTGGAGGCGCAGGTGCTTGCCGCGCTGCACGGTGCGCAGGGCCCCGTGAGCGCGGCCTGGGTCCAGGAGCGGATCGGCGGCGACCTCGCGTACACCACGGTGATGACGATCCTGACCCGCCTCCTCGCCAAGAACGCGGTGACCCGCGAACGCACGGGCCGCCACTTCACATGGACCTCGGCGGCCGACGAGGCGGGCCTCGCGGCGCTGCGCATGCGCAAGGTCCTCGACGGCGAACCCGACCGCGAGGCGGTACTCGCCAGCTTCGTCACCACGCTGTCGGCTGATGATGAGCAGGTGCTGCGGGGGTTGCTGGGGGCGGCGGGGGTGGATCTGGCTCGTGCCGTGGGTGCGGAAGCGGACCTTGTCGCGGGTGCAGGTGTGGCTGGTGGTGCGGGCTCGGATGTGGCTCGTGCTGTGGGGGCGGATGCGGCTCGTGTCGCGGGTGCGGGTGCGGGTGATGGCGCGGGCCAGGGTGCAGTCCGTGCCGCCGGGGCGGATGCGGCCCGTGCTGCGGGGGCGGGCGCGGCCCGTGCAGCGGGATCGGAAGCGGACCTTGTCGCGGGTGCGGGTGCGGGTGATAGCGCGGGCCCGGGTGCAGTCCGTGCGGTAGGGCCGGATGCGGTCCATGCTGCGGGGGCGGATGGGGCCCGTGCTGCGAGTGTGGCAGCGGGCCATGCCGCGGGTGCGGATGTGGAGCATGCCCCGGGTGCGGATGTGGCTGATGGTGTGGGCCCGGATGCAGTCCATTCCCCAGGCCCGGATGCAGCCCACGCCGCAGAGCCGGATGCGGACCGTGCCGCCCGGCCGGGCGGTGTCGGTGCCGGCGGGGCGGGCTCGGGGCGGGTGGAGGGCTGACGCGGGGATGGGGGTCTTTGTTTTTCTGCCGTTGGTGTTGCCCTTGAGCGCGTGGCCGATAGCGCGGCTTGCCGAGCAGCATCTGCATCCGCGCACCGCGACCCGGCTGCTCGGCGCCGTCGCCGGGGTGATGGCCGTCTGCAGCACGCTGTGCCTGGCCCTCCTGATGGTCGTGGGAACCGCCCAACTGCCGGGCAACCCGCTGCCGGACGGCTGGTCGGACCCCGAGGTGCGGGCTGCCGTGCCCTACGACGAGTTCGCGGGGAAGGCGGCGATTCCCGCGCTGATCGTCGTGTGCGTGGCCTGCTCGCGGGCGCTTTTGCGTCACTTCCGGGTCCGGCGGCGGAGCCTGCGGGCGCTTGGCGGGCTGCCGGATTCGCCGGTGGCCGTGCTGAACGACGATGTCCCGTACGCCTATGCCCTGCCCGGCGGACTCCGGGGCGGGCGGCGCGGCCGGATCGTGGTCAGCACGGGGCTTCTTGCCGGACTTCAACCGCCCGAGCGGCGCGCCCTGTTCGCCCACGAACGGGCCCATCTCGCCGCCCGGCACCACCGTTTCCTGCTGGCCGCCCAACTGGCCGCGCGCGCCAACCCGTTCCTGCGCCCGCTGCGCACCTCCCTGACCTTCACGACCGAACGGTGGGCCGACGAGGACGCGGCCCGCGCCGTGCGGGACCGCACGGTCGTCGCGCGCGCCATCGGCAAGGCGGCGCTGGCGTCCGGGGCGGGATCCGGGGCGGGTGCGACTCCGGCGCCGACGCTCGCGGGGCTCGCCGCGCCGGGACCCGTGCCGCGCCGGGTCGCCGCGCTCCTCGCGCCCGCGCCCACCGCGCGGATCCGGCCCGCGATGTTCACAGGGGTCACCGGGTTCACCGGCGTGGGGCTCGCGCTGTCGTGTGCCGCCGCGGGGACCGTCGTATCCGCGATGTCATCGGCGAACTCCGCCGTCACGATGGTCCTGATCCTCCGGGCGGCCACGCCACTGTGACCGGCAGCCGGGCCCGCTAGAGGTCGAACTCGTGCGGCGGCAGGTCGAGCGCGAAGCACGCCTCCCGCACGACGGCCTGCTCGGTCTTGTCGAAGTCGCCGTCGGCGCCGCCGATGACGATGCCGATCTGGATCACGGCACGGGCCTCGGCGGGCTTCTTCTTCGCCTTGGCCACCTCCTGCAACACGCTGACCTTGCCGAACGCGAAGTCGGCCGTCAGCTTGGCGATGTTCTCGTCGAAGCGGCGCCGCAGGTCGTCGGCTTCGAAGTTCTGCAGTACGTCGTTGGTGGCGATGAGCTGGGCCACCCGCTGCCGCTCGGACGGATCGATGGAACCGTCGGCGGCCGCGACCAGGGCGCACATCGCCATGCTGGAGTCACGGAAGGCGCCGCTCTTCAGGTCGTTCTTCTTCGCCATGAGCTGGGTCTGCATCGTCGATGCGGATTCCTTGACGCGGTCCCAGAGGGCCATGAGAACTCCATACGTTGTCTTACGTTGCCGAGATCCCGGCCCGTTGTGTTGTCGGGCCGGCGCCTCGCTTGTTTCTACAGCAATGTAGAAACTAACAGAGGTGCCGAGAAGTTCCGCCGAACCCCCCAGGAGGCCGGACCATGACGCGGACAGCACAGGAACTGCTCGATGCCGTACGGGCGGAGCTCGCACCGGACCCGTCGGCCAACCCGCTCGTGCCGAGGCTCGCCGACGGCTCCGCCGACCCCTCCGTGATCACCGCTCTCGCTCTGGAGCAGCGCTCCGTGATCCCCGCCGACCGCCGCTCCTTCGCGCATCTGGCCGCACGCTCGGCCGCCGCGGGCGCACCCGGGTGCGCGGACTTCTTCCGCGGTCTCACCGAAGGCGAGACGCTCGCCTTCGACCGGCTCGGCGCGCTCGTCACGGCCTGCGGCGTGGACAAGGCCGCCGCGGAGGCCTATGAGCCGCAGGCCGGCTGCCAGGCCTATCCGGCGTACGTCGCCTGGCTCGCCCTCAACGGCGAACCCGTCGACGTGGTCCTCGCCCTCACCGCCAACTTCGCCGCCTGGGGCGGCTATTGCGCCACCCTCGCCCGGGCGCTGCCGGCCCACTACGGCTTGAGCGACGAGGCGTGCGCGTTCTTCGCCTTCTTCGCCGAGCCCGCGCCCGACCTCGAACGGCAGGCCCTCGCGGCGGTGCAGGAAGGCCTCGACCGCGGCCCGGGGGTGACGGGCCGGGCCCTGCGCCACGGGAAGCTGCTCCAGCGCTACGAGGCGATGTTCTGGGCGACGCTCGCCACCCCGGCAGACGGCGCCCGCTGACCCCTGCCCCCCCCCCCCGCCCGCGAACTTCCCCTACTCCCCGCGAACCTCCGCGAGTTGGGCCACCAGCCCCCGGATCAGCGCGTCGAGCCCCGACGCGAACGCCTCGTCGGCCCGCCCCGCCTTGCTGCCGCCGACGGCGCTCTCCAGCGCGGCCGCGAGGACGGGGACCCGGGGCGCGTGTCCGGCCGGGTCGATCATCAGCGGGGGTGCGACCAGGTCCAGGGCGGAACCGAGCAGGAACGACTCGACGCTGGTCAGCGTCGCGACGAGGCGATCCTGCGGCCAGCCGCCGCGGGCGAGGGCGGTGACCACCGCCTCGTACATCGTCAGAGTGGCCGGTGAGCTGATGGTCGTCGTGGCGAGCAGGTCGATCGAGTTCGGATGGCGCGCGAACGCGTCGCGATAGGAACGCGCCCAGGCCGCAAGGGCGTCGGGCCAGGGCAGCGTGTCGAAGGCGGAGACGTCCATCTCCTCGACCACCAGGCGGCGTACGCCCTCGATGACCTCCGCGCGGCCGTCCAGATGGTTGTACAGCGAGGCGGTCTTCACGCCGAGCCGCGCGGCGAGCCGGGGCAGGCTGAACGCGTCGGCGCCCTCCGCGTCGATCAGGGCAAGGCCCTCCCGCGCGATGAGTTCCGCGCTGAGCACCGGTATGCGAGGTCGCCCTCTGCTCATGGTCTGGTGACTCCCGTCTGCGGATGCGGTCTTCACAGTGGCCCGTGTGCAGAGTACGGTCCTGCCCAGCCCCAACTAAAGGCTTTAGTTTACGTCTCTCCGGAACCTGAACTCGGGAGTACGCGCGTGACCGCACCCACCCCCAGGTCCACGGCGCCACCGTCATCCGACCCCACCGTCAAGGGGCTGAGCGGCGGCGCCGTCGGCACCGGTGACCTGGTCTTCTTCGTCGTGGCCGCCGCCGCGCCGCTGACCGTGATGGCGGGCGTGGCCCCGCTGGCGATCGCCATGGCCGGCGAGGCGGCGCCGCTCGGCTATCTGACATCGGGGCTGCTGCTCATCGTCTTCGCGGCAGGCTTCACCGCGATGAGCCGTTTCGTGCGCAACGCCGGTGCCTTCTACGCCTACATCGGCCGGGGGCTCGGCCGCCCCACGGGAGCCGGTTCGGCCTACGTCGCGCTCTTCTCGTACAACGCCATCGAGGCCGGACTGCTCGTCGCCTTCGGCTGGTTCACCGAGTCGGGGTTCGCGGACCTGACGGGCATTCATGTCGCCTGGTGGATATGGGCGTTGGGGGGACTCGTCGCCATCGGCGTGCTCGGATATCTGAAGGTGACGCTGAGCGCCAAGGTCCTCGGCGTGGCCCTCGTGCTCGAAGTCCTCGTGCTGCTGGTCTTCGAGGCGGGGGTGCTCGCGCACGGCGGCGGTCCGCGAGGTCTCGACCCCGGCACGCTCTCGCCCGAGCAGCTGGGCGCAGCGGGCGTGGGCGGCATGTTCGTGCTCGCCATCGGCGCCTTCGTCGGATTCGAGGCGACGGCGATCTACGCGGAGGAGGCGCGGGAGCCGGGGCGCACGGTGCCGCGCGCCACGTACATCGCTGTCGCGTTCCTCGCGCTCTTCTACACCTGCACGGTCTGGATGATCATCAACGCGTACGGCTCCGACCGGGCGCAGGCGGTCGCCGAAGGCGAGGGTGGCGCCGACATGGTCTTCACGGCCACCGAGCGGTTCGCGGGGGCCTGGGCCGCCGACTCCATGCACGTACTGATCATCACCAGCGCCTTCGCGGCAACCCTCGCCTTCCACAACGGCGCCGCCCGCTACTTCTACGCCCTGGGCCGCGAAGGCCTGCTGCCGCGCCGCCTGGGCACCGTGTCCGCGAAGACGCGCGCGCCCGCCGCCGCGGTCGTGGTCCAGTCGGCACTCGCGCTCTCCGTGGTCGTCGTGACCATGGTCAGCGGCGCCGATCCGTACACCGTCACGTTTCTGTGGAGCAACGGCTCCGGCATCCTCGGCGTGATGCTGATGCAGGCGCTCGCCGCGCTCGCGGTGTACGGCTTCTTCCGCCGCGATCGCAGGGGCATGCCCGCCTGGCGGGTGATCGCCGCACCGCTTGTCGCGTGCGCGGGACTTGCCGTGCTGATCGTGCTCGTCTGCGCCAACCTGGACCTCCTGACAGGGGCTTCGGGCGGCGTGAACGTGGCGCTGATCGCGCCGCTGCCCGCGCTGTTCGTGGCGGGCGCGGTGCTCGCGCTGCGCATCGGACGGCGCGATCCACGGGCGTACGAACGACTGACCACGGTGGACGCGGAGAACGTGTGACGGGGCAGGACAAGGACGAGCGTGTGATGGAGGGGAACAACCGCATGGTGAAGGCAGTGACGACGAGGGTCTTCCTCGGGGCGGTCCGCACGGGGAGCGAGACCTACGGGGACACCACGGCGCTCGCCGTGCGCGACGGCCGTGTCGTCGCGCTCGGGGGCGAGGCCCGCGCGCTGGCCGAAGTGGCCGACGAGGTCGTCGAGTTGGGGGACGGGCTGCTGCTGCCCGCCTTCGGGGACGGCCACGCGCACCCGCTCTTCGGCGGCCTGGAGAGCTTCGGGCCGCGGATCAAGGGCCTGGCATCGGTCGACGCGATCGTCGCGGAGGTCGGCCGGTGGGCCGCCGAACACCCGGATGCGGAGTGGATCGTCGGCGCTTCCTACGATCCGGCGCTCGCCCCCGACGGGGAGTTCGACGCCCGCTGGCTCGACGCGGCCGTGTCCGAACGGCCCGTCGCGCTGCGCGCCGACGACTACCACACGGTGTGGTGCAACACGGAGGCGCTGCGCAGGGCCGGGGTGCGCGACACGACCCCGGACCCCCGCCTCGGCTGGATCGTCCGGCGGCCCGACGGCTCTCCGCTGGGCACCCTGCGCGAGTGGCACGCCTGCGACCTGGTGCTCGACCAGGTGCCGTCACGTCACGAGGACGAACTGGTCGAAGCCCTGCGCCGAGCGGGCAGCGCGTACGCGAGCGCGGGCATCACCTGGGTCCAGGACGCCTGGGTCGAACCGGACATGGTGGACGCCTATCTCGCCGCGGCCCGGCGCGGCGCGCTCGGCTTCCGAGCCGACCTGGCCCAGCGCGCGGACCCCGACCGGTGGCGGGAGCAGCGCAAGCCGTTCGACGCGGCCCGCGCGCGGGTCGCGGCCGAAGGCGGCCCGCTGCTGTCCGCGCGGACGGTCAAGTTCTTCAGCGACGGGGTCATCGAGGGCGGTACGGCCGCCATGCTCACCCCGTACCTGGACGCGCCGCACAGCTGCGGCATGCCCGTCTGGGAGCCGAAGCAACTCGCCGAAGCGGTGCGGGAGTTCGACGCCGACGGCTTCCAGACGCACATCCACGCCATCGGGGACGCGGGTGTACGGGCCGCGCTCGACGCGGTGGAATCCGCGATCCGGGCCAACCCCGCCTGGGACCGCAGGCCCGTGATCACCCACGTCCAGGTCGTCGACCCCGCCGATCTGCCGCGGTTCGCCGCGCTCGGCGTGATCGCCAACTTCGAACCCCTGTGGGCGCAGCCCGACCCGCTGCAGACCGAGCTCTCGCTGCCCCGGATCGGCGTCGAGCGCTCCGATCTGCAGTACCCGATGGGGCAGTTGGCTCGCGACGGCGTGCGGCTGTCCTTCGGCAGCGACTGGCCCGTGAGTTCGCACGAGCCCCTGGAGGGCATCCAAGTCGCCGTCACCAGGCGGACGTTCGACGGGGAGCCGCCGGAAGGCTGGACCCCGCACCAGCGGCTGACCGTCGAGCAGGCGCTCGCGGCGGCCACCAGCGGCGTCGCCCACCAGGCGGGCGCCGACGACCGGCTCGCCCTGGAGCCCGGCGCGCCCGCGGACCTGGTCCTGCTCTCCGCGGACCCGCGCACCGTCGACCCGATGGCGATCCGGCAGGTGCGGGTGCTCGGCACCTGGCTGGCGGGGACGGCCACCTACCGGGCGGGGGCCGGGACGGCTACGTACCGGGCGGGGGAGGGGTGACGGGCAGGACGATGGCGGTGACGGCGATCCCGTCGCGTATCAGCCAGCGCCCGGAGAAGCCGGTGACCTCCTCGCCCGCGACCGTCGGCCCCGGCACGAGGAGCGCCGCGGTGAACGTGCCGTCCGGTGCGAGCTCCACCCGGGCGTCCTCGAAGCCCAGCCAGCGCCCGGTGAGCGGGAACCACGTCTTGTAGACGGACTCCTTGGCGCTGAAGACGAGCCGGTCCCAGGGCACGTCCGGATGGAGCACACCGAGACCCGCGAGGGCCGCGCGCTCCGTCTCGTCGGTGACCAGCCTCAGCACATCGGGGTCGGCGAGCGGGGCAGCCGGCTCCGCGTCGATGCCGACCGATGTGACCTGCGCGGCGCGGGCCACCACGGCGGCGCGGTAGCCCGCGCAGTGCGTCATGCTGCCGACGATGCCGTCGGGCCAGCCGGGCGCGCCCTTGGGTCCCGGCAGGATCGGCACGGGCGGCACCCCGAGGCCGGCGAGCGCCTGGCGGGCGCACTGCCGGACCGTGGCGAACTCGCGGCGCCGTTTCTCCACGGCCTTCGCCACGGCGTCCGCCTCCTCGGGGAAGAGGAACGGATCCGCGGGGTCCTCGCGGGTCTCCACGACGGTGACCGGCGCCGCCGCGAGCAGCGACTCCAACACGTCGATACCGCCGGGGACTTGAGGCACGCTCTGGGTAGATGACGTCACAACGGATCACCGTACCGGGGTCGCGGCCCGAACGGGGGCGCGGATCCCGGGGCGGACGGCCACGGCATCCGCGGTCGGCCCGTCCGGGGCGAGCGCCTACCCTGGCACGATGCAGGACGAGTACCGCACAGTGGCCCGCGAGGCCGTGCACGAGACCGAGATCAACCACTCGCGCTTCCTGTGCGCGCTCGCGCCGGCGGCCACCGAGGCCCAGGCGCAGGACTTCGTCGCGCGGATCCGCAAGGAGCACCCGTCGGCGTCCCACAACTGCTTCGCGTACGTCATCGGGGCCGACGCAGGGGTGCAGAAGGCCAGTGACGACGGGGAGCCCGGCGGCACGGCGGGTGTGCCGATGCTGCAGATGCTGCTGCGCCGCGACATGCGCTACGTGGTCGCGGTCGTGACCCGCTACTACGGCGGGGTCAAGCTCGGCGCCGGCGGTCTGATCAGGGCCTACGGCGGGGCGGTGGGCGAGGCCCTGGACGCGGTCGGCACGCTGACCCGCAGACGCTTCCGGCTCGCCACCGTCACCGTCGACCACCAGCGCGCGGGCAAGATCCAGAACGATCTGCGGTCGGCGGGACGCGACGTGCGCGATGTGCGCTACGGCGACGCGGTGGCCATCGAGATCGGGCTCCCCGAGTCCGACGTCGAGACCTTCCGGGCCTGGCTGGCGGACGCGACCGCGGGCAGCGCTTCGTTCGAGCTCGGGGGAGAGGCGTACGGCGACGCCTGAGGGGCGGCGGGGGCTCGGCTTCCTGGCCGCGCACAGGCGTGAACATGCCCGAATAGGTAGAATTCGGGCATGGGAGAGCGGTCCGTCACCCCGACTGCGCCCGAACTCGTCCTCGAGACCGACACCGGCTCCACGGTGATGAGTCCGAGCCGGGACTATCACGTGGGCCGCGACCCGCTGAGCGACATCTTCATCGACGACGCCCGCGTCTCGTGGCACCACGCGGTCCTGCACGCCGAGCGCGACCACTGGATGATCGAGGACGAGCACAGCACGAACGGCACGTACGCCGACGGGCATCGCATCCACGAGTGGGGCGTCGGCCCCGGCAGCGTCATCCACTTCGGCAATCTCGCCGACGGACCGCGCGCGGTCCTCGTCGGCCGCGAGCCGCCCGCCCCCGCCGCTCCCGCGGCCCCCGAGCGTCCCTCTGCCGTCCGTACGCCGTCGGCCACCGGCACCTTCCGGCAGCCGACCACCGTGCGCCCGCTGCCCGCCCGCACCGTCCGCATCGGCCGCGCCCACGAAAACGACCTGGTCATCGACGACCTGATCGTCTCGCGCCGGCACGCGGAACTGCGGGTCCTGCCGGACGGCACGTACGAGATCGCCGACCTCGGCAGCCACAACGGCACCTACCTCAACGGCCAGCCGGTCGCCCGCGCCCCGGTCGTCCAGGGCGACATCATCGGCGTGGGCCACAGCGCGTACTGCCTCATGGGCGACGAACTGCAGGAGTTCGTCGACACCGGCGAGGTGTCGCTCGACGTGCAGGAGCTGACGGTCGTCGTCGACAAGGGCCGCAAGCGGCTGCTCGACAAGATCTCGTTCCCCGTCGGCGAGAAGTGCCTGCTCGGCGTCGTCGGCCCGAGCGGCGCGGGCAAGTCCACCCTGCTCAACGCCCTCACCGGCCTGCGCCCCGCCGACGAGGGCACCGTCCTCTACGACGGCCGCGACCTCTACCGCGACTACGCCGAGCTGCGCAGGCGCATCGGTCTCGTGCCGCAGGACGACATCCTGCACTCCCAGCTCACCGTGCGCCGTGCCCTTGGCTACGCCGCCGAACTGCGCTTCCCGCAGGACACCGAGAAGGCGGAGCGCCGGGCCAGGGTCGACGAGGTCATCGGTGAACTGGGTCTTGAGGAGCGCGTCGACCAGCCCATCCACAGCCTCTCCGGCGGGCAGCGCAAGCGGGTGAGCGTCGCGCTGGAACTCCTGACTAAACCGTCCCTGCTCTTCCTCGACGAGCCGACGTCGGGACTCGACCCCGGCATGGACCGCTCGGTCATGCACATGCTGCGCGGCCTCGCCGACGACGGCCGTACCGTCATCGTCGTCACGCACAGCGTGCTCAGCCTCGATGTGTGCGACCGGCTCCTCGTGCTCGCCGCGGGCGGCCGCATCGCCTACTACGGGCCGCCCCGCGACTCGCTGCCGTTCTTCGGCTTCGGGGAGTGGCCGGAGGCGTTCGAGGCCTTCGAGGGGGATCACGAACGGGACTGGGCCGGGGACTACCGCAGTTCGCCGTTCCATCAGCAGTACATCGTCAACTCCTCCGCGCAGCCGTATCAGGAGCAGGCGCGGGGCGGCGAGGCCCCGGGTGTCGCCTTCGCGGCGCCGCCGAAGGCGCAGAGCTGGGGTTCTCAACTGCGTACGCTGGTGCGGCGCTACGCGGCCGCGCTTGGCGCCGACCGGACGTTCCTCGCGATCATGATCGCGCTGCCGTTCGTGATGGGCGCGATGGCCCGCGCGCTCGCCGGCGGCAAGCTGACCCAGGAAACGGCGATGAACGCGCTGCTGATCCTCTGCGTCGGCGGAGTCCTGACCGGCGCGGCCAATGCCGTACGGGAACTGGTCAAGGAGCGCGTCATCTACCGGCGCGAACGGGCCGTGGGGCTCTCCAGATCGGCGTACCTGATGTCCAAGGTCGTCGTGCTCGGCACGATCACGGTGCTGCAGGCCGTCGTGCTGACCCTGGTCGCCCTGCTCGGCGTCGACCTCAACGCACCCGGCGGCGAAGGCGTGTTGATGCCACCCCTTGTCGAGATCACGCTGGCCGTCGCCCTGTTGTCGTTCACGGCCATGATGCTCGGGCTCCTCGTCTCGGCGCTGGTGCGCAAGGAGGAGGTGACGATGCCGCTGCTCGTGCTCCTCGCCATCGTCCAAGTCGTGTTCTGCGGGGCCCTCCTGAAGCTGCACGGCGTGCCCGGGGTCGAGCAGCTCGCGTGGCTCGTGCCGTCGCGCTGGGCGCTCGGCGCGATGGCGGGCACGATCGGCCTCGGCAGGATCGTGCCGGGTGACCTGACCACCGATCCGCTGTTCCGGCACTCCACGAGCATGTGGCTGATCAACATGGGGATGCTGGTGGTCCTCTCCGTCGTGTTCGGGTTTGTGGTCGCCAGGCTGCTGCGCCGGCACGAACCCGCCGTCATGCGGAAGTAGGAGGAGTACATCCGATGCCCACCCCCGTGGACTTCCGCCCCACCCACGTCGTCCCCCAGGACGGTCTTCCCGCCTGGGAGACACCGGACGTGAACCGGCCCACGACCCCGCTGGACGCGCTGCTGCCCGTCCAACTGGTCGACCGGCTCGGCGACTGGGGGCAGGTCGTCTGCGCCAACGGCTGGTCGGCCTGGGTCGACGGCAGGCTCCTCGTCTCCGTCCCGAGCGCCCCGCCCGCCGCGGGCCACGCCCTGACCCGCACGGCGGACCCGCGCCCGCTGCTCGCCCGGGCGGAGGACGCGCTGGGCCGCTACCGGCGCGCGGCGGAGGAGCTCGCGGGCGGCGCCGGCGACGGCGAGACCTTCCGGGCCAGGACCCACGGCTTGCGCGTGGGCATGGTCGTGGACGGCGAATCGGTCTGGCTGTACGACGCCGAGCACGAGCGGTGGGTGTACTGCGACGGCACCCGCCTGAGCACGTTCGCCGCGGAGGGCGGGCCGAGTGTCCATGGTGGTGGGCCGGGTGCCGGCGGCGGTGGGGAGGGCGGAGCGAGCGTCCGGGGTGGTGCGGCGGCTGGGCCGAGTGCCCGCGGTGGTGCGGCGGCTGGGCCGAGTGCCCGCGGTGGTGCGGAAGGCGGACCGCGCGGGCGGCCTGCGAACGGTGCTGGGCCGGGTCCGGAGCCGACGCGGGTGGTCGAGGCGGTGCGGCCGGGTGAGGTTCCGGGGCACGCCCCGCGTGGAGGAGTTCCGGATGGCTTGCCTGCGAACGGTGCTGGGCCGGGTCCGGAGCCGACGCGGGTGGTTGAGGCGGTGCGGCCGGGTGAGGTTCCGGGGCACGCCCCGCGTGGAGGAGTTCCGGATGGCTTGCCTGCGAACGGTGCTGGGCCGGGTCCGGAGCCG
>NZ_JBHYIG010000094.1:0-7987 GCF_042740015.1 Streptomyces sp. NPDC059037 | reverse complement strand
CGACCCAGGTGGTCGAGGCCGTCCCGGAGGCAGTCCCGGAGGTCGGTCCGGCGCACGCCCCGCGGTCCGGGCCGAGTGCTCATCGCGGCGCGGCGGACGCCCCGGAGCCGACGCGGGTCGTCGAAGCCGTCCCGGACAGCGAAGAACCCACTCTCATGCTCCCGCCCGTGACCGTCGATCCCGCGCCGCCGTCCCGGCCCGGTGACGCCTGATGGGAGCCGCACCGCGCGAGACGAGCCGGAGCGTGCACTCCGGGCGGCCGTCGGAGCTGATCGGCAAGCAGATCGCCGGCTACCGCATCGAGGGCGAGGTCGGCCGCGGTGGCATGGCCGTCGTCTACCGGGCCAAGGACCTGCGCCTCGACCGCATCGTCGCCCTCAAGCTGCTCGCGCCCGAACTCGCCCGCAACGACACCTTCCGCAAGCGCTTCACGCACGAGTCACGCGTGGCCGCGTCCATCGAGCACCCGCACATCGTGCCGGTATTCGAGGCGGGCGAGACCGACGGAGTGCTCTACATCGCCATGCGGTACGTTCCCGGGCTCGACCTGCGTCACCTGCTCGACAAGTCGGGGCCGCTCCCCGTCGGGGCCGCGCTGCGCATCGCCGTGCAGGTCGCCTCCGCGCTCGACGCGGCCCACGACCACGGCCTGGTCCACCGCGACGTCAAACCCGGCAACATCCTCGTCGCCAAGGGGACGGACAGCGACCATCCGGAGCATGTCTATCTGACGGACTTCGGGCTGACGAAGAAGTCACTCTCGCTGACCGGGTTCACGACCGTGGGCCAGTTCGTCGGGACCCTCGACTATGTCGCCCCGGAGCAGATCTCGGGGCGTCCGGTGGACGGCCGGTGCGATGTCTACAGCCTCGCCTGCGTCGTGCACGAGACCATGGCCGGCGGCCCGCCGTTCCAGCGCGACGACGACATGGCCCTGCTCTGGGCCCATCAGTACGACCAGCCGCCCCGCCTGAGCGAGCTGCGGCCGGATCTGGCCGGGGGCCTCGACGACGTCCTGGCCAAGGCGCTGGCCAAGAGTCCCGAGGATCGGTACGGGTCCTGCCTGGAGTTCGTTGCCGCCTTGCGTGCGGCTGCGGGCGGCGGCGCCGGGCATCCGCCGACACGGGTTGACGTCCCGGTCGAGGGGGCGCCGACGGATACGGGGGCGCCGCCGGAGCCGCCCCGCTGGGCGCGGGCGGTGTTTCGGCGGCTTTCGGGCTGAGGGGTTCGTGGGGCACGTGCGTATCTGCGGGTGCGTCGTGGCCAGTCGCGCTCACGCGGCGGAGCCGCATATGTCACACAGCCCCGCGCCCCTTCGGGGCGCTCACCTCGCCATGCCTCTGCACCCGCCGTGCCAGCAAGCTCCCGATGAAGCCCGTGACCAGGCCCCACGCCAGGGCCAGGCCCAGTGCGGTCCACAGCTTGGGGTCCAGCAGGACCACGCCGGAGAGGCCGCCGCCGAGATCTCCGATGCCCAGGAGCGAGAGGCCGTAGTGCGCCGAGATGCGGGCCAGCAGGCAGACCGTGAGCACCGTCAGCACCAGCGCCACCGCCATGTGCACGGCGTGCTGCCAGGCCCGCATCCGCGCGGGCGAGCGCGCCGCCATCAGGAACGCGGCCGACAGCACCAGGACCGCGGCGACGGCCAGCAGCCACCACACCCGGCCGTCGTACTCGGCGAGGGTGCTCAGATTGAGCGTCGAGTTCTCCGGCGTACGCAGGACATCGTCGAGGACCTGCGGCATGGGCAGCCCGAACGGTCCCTCCACGCGGCCTTCCCAGGACGCGCCGAGCCCGAGCGTGAAGGCGAGCCAGACGAGATTGGGCAGCCCGAGCAGGAGCACCGCGAGCGTCTCGGCGGCATGCCCCTTCGTCGCCGCCACGACCAGGCCGATGACCAGCCCCAGGGCGACGTACGGGAGCAGCAGCACCACCATCGCGAAGGCCGCGGGCCGCACCGACTCCTGGAACCGCAGCAGCCGGGCGGGGAGCGGCGCCCCGCGTGAGACCAGCAGGGCCACGGCGAGGACGCCCGCGAGCCACAGCAGACCGAGGACGAGGGTGAGGGGCACTTCGGTCTCGAAGCCGACCTTGGGCGAGGCATCGAGCAGTTCGCCGATGTCGGCGGCCTCCCCCTCGCCGAGAGAGATGGCGAACTGGTGCTTGGCCGTGAGGCCAAGGCCGATTAGGAGCAGCACCCACAGAGCGGCGATCCGCCCGGCCCAGCCTGCCAGCTCGCTCGCGCCCGCGACCGCCCGGTGCCGCAGCGGCCTGAGGAATCCGGCGGCGATCACCAACGCCCCGGCGAGGCCGACCGAGAGGGGGAGCACGGAGAGGTCCGCGTTCGTCTCGGCGATCGCACCGGCGCCCCCGGACAGCTTGACGGAGCCGCCCACCGCCATCACGACCACGGCGGCGACGACGCTCGGGAACGCTCCGCCGGGCAGATCGGCGGCCCCCGCCGCCCAGAGGCCGAGCGCGGCGACCACGGCCATGACGACGAGCGCGGCGAGCACGGCCACAAGGGCGTGCAGCCATCCGTGGGGGGCCCGCCGGGGCGGTTTCTGGTCGCTCACGTTGTCACGCTAAGCAGCGCTTCGTCGGCCCGCCCCTCGGGGAGGGCCGACCGCGTCAGCTTGCGGGCTGCCGGGAAACGGAGCACACAATAGGCGCGTAACGGTCAAATGGGTGTGAGTACGTGCGCACTCTCTGTAGGCCCCGCAGATCCCCTACGCAGGGAAGAAATCGTGAGCGTCGAACCGCCGTCGTCCGGCAGCCCCACCGGGCCCCCGTCCGGCCCGCTCTCGGGCCCCTCGCAGCCGGGCGCCACCCAGCCCGGAGCGACCACGCCGTCGGCCGACCGGCCTACGGGCCCTCCTGGCGGTCCGCCGGGAGACGGTGGCCAGGGCGGGGGGTCGGGCGGCGGATCAGGCGGCGGACCGGGCGGTCCTTCCGGCCCCGGTGGGCCGGACGGGGGAGCCACCGGTCCGGGTGAGGGCCCCGGAGAGAAGCCCGAGCGCCCCTGGTGGAAGTCGGCGCCGCGCGTGGCGGTCATCGCCGCCGCGATCGTGGCCGCGGTGGTCCTGACCGTCGTCCTCACGCGCCCCGACGGCACGTCGGACACCGCGGGCGAGGTGCTCCTCCAGCCCGCGGCCGAGAAGGGTCCTGATCCCTTCACCGAGTCGACCGCCCGCGAAGACGGCACGCCGCCGTCCCCGACCGCGCTGCCGAGCTCGTCGGCGTCCGCCAACGTGACGCGAGGCGTCGACGGATCGGCACCCGGTCTCTACGGAGGCACGCGCAAGGTCAGCAGCTGCGACGTGGAGAAGCAGGTCTCCGTACTCCAGAAGGACGCGGCGAAGAACAAGGCGTTCGCCTCGGTCCAAGGCATCGACCCGTCCGCCGTGCCCGCCTACCTGCGCTCGCTCACCCCCGTACAGCTGCGCGTCGACACGCGCGTGACCAACCACGGCTACCGCGACGGCGCCCCGACCGCCTACCAGGCAGTCCTGCAGGCCGGCACCGCCGTGCTCGTCGACGACCGCGGCGTACCGCGGGTGCGCTGCGCCTGCGGCAATCCGCTGACGCCGCCGGTCGCCCAGAAGGCCCCGAAGCAGACGGGCGACGCGTGGCCCGGCTACCGGTCCTCGAACGTCGTGGTCGTGGCGCCGGCCGTCCAGGTGGTGAACGTCTTCGTCATCTTCGACCCGCACAGCGGCGAATGGTTCGAGCGTGACAAGGGCGACACGGGCGCCGGGGACGAGAAGACCACACCGCCGGTGGACAAGCCGACGCCGACCGCTTCCGTGTCCCTGTCGCCGTCCGAGTCCGAGTCCGGGAGTCCCAAGCCCTGCGTCTCGGCGCCCGCCGACGGCACCGGGCCGTCGCCCGGCGGCAGTCCGTGCCCGTCGACATCGGCCCCGTCGTCAGCCCCGGTCACCCCGCCGTCGTCGTCGGCCGCGCCGCAGCCGCCCTCCTCGGAACTCGAACAGCCTCCCGCGTCCGACGTGTCGCAGCCGCAGTCGGTGCTTGAGACATCGGTGCCGGAGACAGGAGGGGATTCGTGATCGAGCAGGTGTGATCAGGCGCTAGCGTGGTGGGTGCTGTCGGCGAGGCCCGTGCTGTGCCGGTGCTGGCTCCGGCGGCGTAGGAGGGGAAGAGCATTGCGGGCCGGAGCGGCGTCTTGAGAGTTCTGCACACGTCCGACTGGCATCTGGGCCGGGCGTTCCACCGGGTGAACATGCTCGGGGCCCAGGCCGACTTCATCGGCCATCTCGTCGCCACGGTGCGTGAGCGCGAGGTGGACGTCGTGGTCGTGTCCGGGGACGTGTACGACAGGGCGGTGCCGCCGCTCGCCGCCGTCGAGCTGTTCGACGACGCGCTGCACCGGCTCGCCGACCTGGGCGTACCGACCGTGATGATCTCCGGGAACCACGACTCGGCGCGCCGCCTCGGTGTCGGCGCCGGTCTCATCGGCCGTGCGGGCATCCATCTGCGGACCGCGCCCGCCGCCTGCGGCGAACCGGTGGTGCTGGCCGACGACCACGGGGACGTGGCGTTCTACGGCCTTCCCTACCTTGAACCGGCCCTGGTCAAGGACGAGTTCGGGGTGGCGCGCGCCGGGCACGAGGCGGTCATCGGTGCCGCCATGGACCGGGTGCGTGCCGACCTGGCCACTCGCGCTCGGGGCACCCGTTCCGTCGTCCTCGCCCATGCCTTCGTCACCGGCGGCGAGGCGAGCGACAGCGAGCGGGACATCACCGTCGGCGGGGTCGCCGCCGTGCCGTCGGGCGTCTTCGACGGCGTCGACTATGTGGCCCTCGGCCATCTGCACGGCAGCCAGGCGATCAGCGAGCGGGTGCGCTACTCGGGCTCCCCGCTGCCGTACTCGTTCTCCGAGTCCGCCCACAAGACCATGTGGCTCATCGACCTGGGGGCGGCGGGGGAGATCCACGCCGAGCGGATCGACTGCCCGGTGCCGCGCCCGCTCGCCCGCGTCCGGGGACGGCTCGACGTGCTGCTCGCCGACCCGGACCTCGCCCGCCACGAGGAATCCTGGATCGAGGCGACGCTCACCGACCCGGTGCGCCCCGACGACCCCATGGCCCGCCTCTGCGAGCGCTTCCCGCACACGCTCAGTCTCGTCTTCGACCCCGAACGGTCCCCGGAGGACCCGGACGTCTCGTACGCACAGCGCCTCAAGGGCCGCAGCGACCAGGAGATCGCGGAGGACTTCGTGACCCATGTGCGCGGCGCCGGGCCCGATGTGCGCGAACGGGCCGTCCTGGAGGCGGCGTTCGACACCGTCCGCACCGAGGACACGCTGCGGGAGGTCGCCCGATGAGGCTGCACCGGCTCCGGATCACCGCCTTCGGCCCCTTCGGCACCACCCAGGACATCGACTTCGACGAGCTCTCCGCCGCCGGGCTCTTCCTGCTGCACGGCCCGACCGGCGCCGGGAAGACCTCCGTCCTGGACGCCGTCTGCTATGGCCTGTACGGCTCGGTGCCGGGACCCCGGCAGGGCGCCGGCCAGGGCGTGACCCTGCGCAGCGACCACGCGCAGGCCGGCGCGCGCACCGAGGTGTGCCTCGAACTCACCGTGGCAGGACGCCGGTTGGAGGTCACCCGGCAGCCGCCCTGGGAGCGCCCGAAGAAGCGCGGCACCGGTACGACCATGGAGAAGGCGCAGAGCTGGCTGCGCGAGTACGCGGCCGCCGACGCCGGGCACGAGGGCGGCTGGAAGGATCTCAGCCGCTCCCACCAGGAGATCGGCGAGGAGATCAGCCAGCTCCTCGGTATGAGCAAGGAGCAGTTCTGCCAGGTCGTGCTGTTGCCCCAGGGCGACTTCGCGCGCTTCCTGCGGGCCGACGCCGAGGCCCGCGGCAAACTCCTGGGGCGGCTCTTCGACACCCGCAGGTTCGCCGCGGTCGAGCAGCGCCTGGCCGAGCAGCGGCGCGAGGCCGAGGGTGCGGTGCGCGAGGGCGACGCGGAGCTGCTCGCCGACGCGCACCGGATGCAGCAGGCGGCCGGAAGCGATGCCGCCGAGCTGCCGTTGCCCGACCTGGCGCCCGGCGACCCGGGGCTCGCCGATGCCGTGCTGACATGGGCCGCCGTGGCCCGCACGAGCGCCCGTGAACGGTGCGCGATCGCACGGTGCGCGCTCACGGCCGCCGAGTCCGGGCAGGCCGCCGCGGCGCGCCGGTTCGACGACGTACGCGAACTCGACCGGCTGCAAGGGCGGTTCGCCCAGGCCGAGGAGCGGGCCGGACGGCTCGAGGAGCGCGCGGACGACCATCGGCGGAACAAGGACCGCATGGAGCGGTCCCGCAAGGCCGAGACGGTCGCCCCGGCGCTCGGCCTGCGCCGGGCCGCCGAGGAGGAACACCGGCGCGCCACCGCCGATGAGGCCCGCGCGCGGGGACAGCTGCCCGCCACGTTCGCGGACGCCGGGGCCGCGGGACTCGCCGGCGCCGCACGCAAGGCGGCCGAGGAGCTCGGCGGCCTCGAATCGGCCCGGCGCGCCGAACGCCGCCTCGCCGAACTCGGCACGGAGCGTGTCGCGTTGGAGCGCGAGGAGCGCGCCGACGACGAACTGCTGCGGGAGGCCGCGGGCTGGCTCGACGGCTGGGAGGCCACCCGCGCCGGACTCCAGGGGCGCATCGAGTCCGCCCAGGAAGCGGCCACGCGCGCGGAACACCTCGCGGGCCGACTGGAGCCCGCCCAGGGCAGGTTGGCGGCGGCGCAGCGCCGCGACCGGCTCGCCGGGGAAGCGGCCCGCGTGCACGAGAGCGCCCTCGCCGCACGGGAGCGCGCCACCGCCGCGCACGAACACTGGCTCACCCTCAAGGAGCAGCGCCTGGGCGGCATCGCGGCCGAGCTGGCCGCGGGGCTGACCGACGGCGCCCCGTGCGCGGTGTGCGGTTCGGCCGAACACCCGGCGCCCGCACCCAAGTCCGCAGGGCACGTCGACCGCGCCACCGAGGAGGCAGCCCTCGCCGCCTACCGGCAGGCGGGCGAGCTGAGCACCCGGGCCGAGCGGCACCTCGGCGAGATCCGGGAGGCCCTGGCCTTCGAGGGCGCCGCGGCTTCGGGTGCGGCGACCGCGCCGGACGGCTCGCGGGCCCTTTCCCAGCCGCTGAGCATCCAGGCCGAGCGGCACCACGGCGAGATCCCGGGAGCCCTTGCCGCCGAGGGCGCCGCCGCATCGGGTGCGGCGACCGCGCCGGACGGTTCGCGGGCTCTGCCCGAATCCCCGCAGGGTCCGTCCGTCGAGGAAATCGCCGCATTTGTCGAGGGGCTGCGGGCTGAACACGCCGAAGTGCGCGACCGCGCATCAGGTCTGCGCGCCGCCCGGGAAGCTCTCGACAAGGCCGAGCGCGAGCACGACCGCAGGGTCGCCGCGCGGCACGAGGCCGCGCTCAGGGCCTCCTCCCGCGCCACGCGGCGCGAGGCGCTCGACCGTGAACAGGAGGCCCTGGAGGCCGAGTTGACCCGCGCGAGGGGCGCCAGCGGCAGTGTCGCCGCCCGTGCCGCGCAGCTGGAGCGGCAGACGGCGCTCCTGACCGAGGCCTCGGAGGCGGCCCGCACCGCCGACGACACCGCCCAGCGGCTCAAGGACGCCGACGCGCGACTCGCCGACGCCGCCTTCCGCGCGGGGTTCGACACGCCGGGGGACGCCGCCGGCGCACTCCTGGACGACGAGCGGCACCGCGCGCTGCAGCACCGCATCGACGCGTGGCAGAACGAGGAGGCGGCGGTGCGTTCCCTGCTCGCCGAACCGGACGCGGCCGCCGCCGCACAACGGCCGCCCGCCGATCTGCCGGCCGCCCGTGACGCGGCCGAACGGGCCGACGCGCGGGCCCGCGCCGCCGCGTCGGCGCGGGGGGCGGCGGGCCCGCGCCCCCCCCCCCACCCCCCCCCCGCCCGCACGGGGGGCCCCCGGGGGGCCCGCGCGCGCCCCCGCGGCTAGAGAAACAAAAAAACGC
>NZ_JBHYIG010000093.1:20114-30618 GCF_042740015.1 Streptomyces sp. NPDC059037 | reverse complement strand
CTGAGCGGACGCGGTGCCGTGCCCCGACGGGGCGCGGGTAACGGCGCGACCAGCCACGACGAGCCCGCTGTCTCGCAGCGAAAGATGTGGGGCGCCCGGAATCTCCCGGGCGCCCCTCATCCACGTACAAGCAAGCGCAGCGTCTAGCTCGCCGCGTCCTCCCGGCGCACCGAAAGCAGATCCTCCAGCTGTTCCTCCCGCGCCTGCGCCGCGACGAACAGCAACTCGTCCCCCGCCTCAAGGGAATCATCCGCGGTCGGCGCGAGGACGCGCGTGCCGCGGATGATCGTGACCAGCGAGGTGTCCTGGGGCCATTCGACGTCGCCGACCTGCGTGCCCGCCAGGGCCGACTCGGGCGGCAGCGTCAGCTCGACGAGGTTCGCGTCGCCGTGGCTGAAGCGGAGCAGCCGGACGAGATCGCCGACGCTGACCGCCTCCTCGACGAGCGCGGACATCAGACGCGGCGTGGAGACCGCGACGTCGACGCCCCAGGACTCGTTGAAGAGCCACTCGTTCTTGGGGTTGTTCACGCGGGCGACGACCCGCGGGACGCCGTACTCGGTCTTCGCGAGCAGCGAGACGACCAGGTTGACCTTGTCGTCGCCCGTCGCGGCGATGACGACGTTGCAGCGCTGCAGCGCCGCCTCGTCCAGCGAGGTGATCTCACAGGCGTCGGCGAGCAGCCACTCGGCCTGCGGGACGCGCTCGACCGAGATGGCGGTCGGCGCCTTGTCGATGAGGAGAACCTCGTGCCCGTTCTCCAGGAGCTCACCGGCGATGGACCGGCCCACCGCGCCCGCTCCGGCAATGGCGACCCTCATCAGTGACCTTCCTCGGGGCCTTCGGCGAACGCCGCTTCGACCTTTTCCACTTCGTCCGTACGCATCATCACGTGCACCAGGTCGCCCTCTTGCAGCACCGTCTGCGAGGTCGGCAGGACCGCCTCGCCCAGCCGGGTGAGGAAGGCGACGCGTACGCCGGTGTCCTCCTGGAGTCGGCTGATCTTCTGCCCGATCCAGGCGTCGGACGCGTGCACCTCGGCGAGCTGTACGCCGCCGGTGGGGTCGCGCCACAGCGGCTCGGCCCCGGAGGGCAGCAGCCTGCGCAGCATCTGGTCGGCGGTCCAGCGGACCGTGGCGACGGTGGGGATGCCGAGGCGCTGGTAGACCTCGGCGCGGCGCGGGTCGTAGATGCGGGCCGCCACGTTCTCGATGCCGAACATCTCGCGGGCGACCCGGGCGGCGATGATGTTGGAGTTGTCACCGCTGCTGACGGCGGCGAACGCGCCCGCATCCTCGATGCCGGCCTCGCGCAGGGTGTCCTGGTCGAAGCCGATGCCGGTGACGCGGCGGCCGCCGAAGCCGGAGCCCAGGCGGCGGAAGGCGGTGGGGTCCTGGTCGATCACGGCGACCGTGTGCCCCTGTTGTTCCAGGGTCTGCGCGAGAGCGGATCCGACTCTCCCGCAGCCCATGATGACGATGTGCACGCCCGTCCTTCCGGCTGTGTCAATACTTTTTGCTCAGGCTGAACGGTAAAAGCGTCTCAGACCGACGCCCAAGCTACACACGCGCGGTCCGTGCGGGGCACCCCCGTGCACGGTGCGGATCTCTCGGGAACGTGTTCAGTCGACGCTGCGCAGCAGGCTCTCGACCTTCTCGAGGCGGTGGCCGAGCTCGACGAGCTGCAGCCGGTTCGCCTCCTGCTCGGACCTGGCACGCTCGACGGCCTCCTGATACCCCTGCATCGCCTCGGCGTACTGGCGGTCGCGCTCGCGGTTGCGCTGCGTCTGGAAGTACGCGACCGCCACGATCGCGCCGGCGAGTATCAGGAAGAAGGCGACCGGGATGATCACGTCGTCCATTAAGACCCCTCAGGTGAGTGCTGTCCTGCCCCGTCCGACGTGTCCTGCTGGACGGCCGCGAGGATCGTGTCCACATTCAACCGCACGTCGAACGGCGCCAGTTCGAAGTATTTGAGCGCCTTGCCGTCGCCGGAGAGCTCCAGGCGGCCGACGACGAGACCGGCCTTCTCCAGGCGTTCGAGGTGCATGTAGAGCAGGGGCCGGGAGACGCCGAGCCGCCGCGCCAGTTCGCTGACGTACAGCTGCCCCGGGGCGAGCTCGGTGATGATCCGGATCCGCTGGGCATGGCCGACCGCGGAGAGAAAGGCGAGCAGCTCTTCGCTGTCCATGGCCCGCCTTTGCGCTGGTCCCGAAACCTGTCAGCCAAGGCTTACGCATGGCGGGTTCCAGTGTCAATCCGCCGTCCCTCGGCTCGTATGACAGTTGACGGCTCGTTCCTTCACCTGTCAGTCTCCACTTACACATGAAGGTCAGTACGCGACGAAGAGGCGGGGATGGTCATGAGGAAGCGATCGGTCACGGTGCGCGTGGCCCGGTGGAGTGCGCTGCATCCGTGGCGCGCGGTCATCGGCTGGCTGGTGTTCGTCGTGCTGTGCCTCGGGGGCGGGATCGCCGCCGGCATGAACAGCGCGACCTCGGAGGACTTCCGCGTCGGCGAGGCGGGCCGCGCCGAGGCCCTGGCGACCGAGGGCGGCGTCCAACTGCGGTCCACGGAACACGTGCTGATCCGCGCCGCGTCGGGCCCGCTGGACAAGGGGGCCGCGGACGCCGCCGTCAAGGACATCACCGCCCGGATGAAGGCCCTGCCGGAAGTCGCATCGGTGGCGGACCCGGTGCGCTCCGCCGACGGACGGGTCCTGCGGGTCCAGGTGGAGCTGAACGGCTCCGAGCAGGACGACCAGGAGAACGTCCCCCCGCTCCAGGCCCAGACCGAGGCAGCCGCCAAGGCCCACCCGGACCTGGTCATCGAGGAGACCGGCGACGCCTCCGTGAGCAAGGGCGTCGACGGCCAGCGCGACAAGGACCTGCAGTTCTCCGAGGCGATCACGCTGCCCATCACGCTGATCACGCTGGCCGTGGTCTTCGGCTCGGTCGTCATGGTCGGCGTGCCGCTGCTGCTCGCCGTCACCTCGATCATGGCGACGATGGGCCTGGCGATGCTGGCCTCGCACCTGCTGCCCGACACCGGCGTCGGGATGAGCATGATCCTGCTCATCGGCATGGCCGTCGGCGTCGACTACACGCTCTTCTACCTCAAGCGCGAACGTGAGGAGCGGGCCCGCGCGGGCGGCCGCCTCACCTCCGAGGCGCTCGTCGAGGCCGCCGCCGCGACGGCGGGCCGCGCGATCGTCGTCTCCGGGCTCGCCGTGATCGTCTCCACCACCGCGCTCTTCCTGGCCGGTGACGTCATCTTCGACTCCCTTGCCACCGGCACCATCCTGGTCGTCGCCGTGGCCGTGATCAGCTCGGTGACGGTGCTGCCCGCACTTCTGGTCAAGCTCGGCCGCCGGAGCGAGCGCCGCACGGCCAAGCGCATCGCCCGGGGCAAGCCCGTCCGGACGCGCGACGAGACGAACCCCGGCCGGCTGTGGAGCGCCCTGCTCACGCCCGCCCGCAAGCACCCCGCGCTGACCCTGTGCCTCTCGGTGCTCGTCATGCTGGGGCTCGCGCTGCCCGCGCTGAACCTGAACCTCAAGAACCCGGCGCGGGACAGCTTCTCGCGCGAGATCCCGGCCATGAAGGGGTACGACAGGCTGCTCGAAGCCTTCCCTGAGCTGCGCGTCCGGCACCTGGTCGTGGTGCGGGCCGAGGCCTCGCAGGCCGGCGACGTACGCGATGCCCTGACGGCTCTCGACCGCAAGGCGCAGTCCGACCCGCTCTTCTCGCACCCCTCAGGTGCTCCGCTCCTCCGCTCCTCTGAGGACCGCAGGACCACCACCCTGGAGCTGAACTCCCCGCATCCGACGTACTCGGAGAAGGCCGAGGCCTCGCTCGACCACCTCCGTGACGACTACCTCTCCGCGACCGTCGACAAGCTGCCCGGCGTCGAGACGGCCGTCACCGGCGAGGTGCCGCGCGGCACCGACTACGTGACGCACCAGAACGAGAAGCTGCCGCTCGTCCTCGGCTTCCTGCTCCTGATGACCTTCGTCATGACGGTCTTCGCGTTCCGCTCCGTCGTCCTCGGACTGCTCGGCGCCGTCCTCAACCTGCTCTCGGTCGGGTCCGCGCTCGGACTGCTCGTGCTGGTCTTCCAGGGCGACTGGGCCGAGGAGTTGCTCTCCTTCGTCTCACTCGGCGGCATCTCCTCGCGCGTACCGCTCTTCCTCTTCGTGATCCTCTTCGGGCTCTCGATGGACTATCAGGTGTTCGTCGTCAGCCGGATCCGCGAGGCCGCGCTGAACGGCGTACCGACCCGGCAGGCGGTCCTCGACGGCATCGCATCCTCCGCCAAGGTCGTCACCAGCGCCGCCATCGTCATGGTCACCGTCTTCGCGAGCTTCGTGATGCTGCACATCCTGGAGATGAAGCAGATGGGCTTCGTCCTCGCGGTGGCCGTGCTGCTCGACGCGTTCGTGATTCGCGTCATGATCCTGCCCGCGGCGCTGCTGCTCCTCGGCCGCGCCACCTGGTGGCCGTCCCGCGCGATCCGCCGCGCCGAGGCCCTCGCGGCGCAGCGGCACGGGGCGCAGATGGCCGCCGACCAGCGTCCGTTCACCGGGCAGGGGGTGGCTCGGCATGGCTAACCGGAGCAGTTAGGGGGTGGTGGGTGGGCGGGCACCCATTCGAACGCTTACGATCCTCTGCGTGTCCAAACTGACCGACGTGCCCAAACGGATCCTCATCGGGCGCGCACTGCGCAGCGACCGGCTGGGGGAAACCCTCCTCCCGAAGCGCATCGCTCTACCGGTGTTCGCCTCCGACCCGCTCTCCTCCGTGGCGTACGCGCCGGGAGAGGTTCTGCTGGTCCTCTCCATCGCGGGTGTGTCGGCGTACCACTTCAGTCCCTGGATCGCGGTCGCGGTCGTCGTGCTGATGTTCACGGTCGTCGCGTCGTACCGGCAGAACGTGCACGCGTACCCGAGCGGTGGTGGCGACTACGAGGTCGCCAACACCAACCTCGGCCCCAAGGCCGGGCTCACCGTCGCCAGCGCACTGCTCGTCGACTACGTCCTGACCGTGGCCGTCTCGATCTCATCGGGCATCGAGAACCTCGGCTCGGCCGTCCCGTTCGTCGTCGAGCACAAGGTGCTCTGCGCGGTCATCGTCATCGTGCTTCTTACGCTGATGAACCTGCGCGGAGTCAAGGAGTCCGGGAAGCTCTTCGCCATCCCGACCTATGTGTTCGTGGCCGGCGTCTTCATCATGATCGCGTGGGGAGCCTTCCGGGGCTTCGTCCTCGACGACACGATGAAGGCGCCCACCGCGGACTTCGAGATCAAGGCAGAGCACGAGGGCCTGGCCGGCTTCGCCCTCATCTTCCTTCTCCTTCGGGCCTTCTCCTCCGGCTGTGCCGCGCTCACCGGCGTCGAGGCGATCAGCAACGGCGTCCCCGCCTTCCGCAAGCCGAAGTCCAAGAACGCCGCGACGACGCTCGCGCTCATGGGCGGCCTGGCCGTCACCATGTTCTGCGGCATCATCGGCCTCGCCATGGCGACCGACGTCAAGATGGCCGAGAACCCCGCGCACGACCTGATCGACCAGGGCGTGGCCGTCGGCAGCGACTACGTCCAGAACCCGGTGATCTCCCAGGTCGCCGAGGCCGTCTTCGGCAACGGCAGCTTCCTGTTCATCGTGCTCGCCGCCGCCACCGCGCTGGTCCTCTTCCTCGCGGCCAACACGGCGTACAACGGCTTCCCGCTGCTCGGCTCGATCCTCGCGCAGGACCGCTACCTGCCGCGTCAGCTGCACACCCGCGGCGACCGGCTCGCCTTCTCCAACGGCATCGTGCTCCTCGCGGGCGCGGCGGCGATGCTCGTCTGGGTCTACGGCGCGGACTCCACCCGCCTCATCCAGCTGTACATCGTCGGCGTCTTCGTCTCCTTCACGCTCAGCCAGATCGGCATGGTGCGGCACTGGAACCGCCATCTGCGCAGCGAGAAGGACCAGGCCAAGCGCCGCCGCATGGTCCGCTCCCGCGCGATCAACACCTTCGGCGCCTTCTTCACGGGCCTCGTCCTGGTCGTCGTACTCGTCACCAAGTTCACGCACGGCGCCTGGGTCGCGCTGCTCGGCATGGTGATCTTCTACGGGGTGATGACGGCGATCCGCCGCCACTACGACCGCGTGGCCGAGGAGATCGCGGCGCCGGAGACCCCCACCGACGACAGCGTGCGCCCCTCCCGCGTCCACTCGATCGTCCTGGTCTCCAAGATCCACCGCCCGACGCTGCGTGCTCTCGCGTACGCGAAGCTGATGCGCTCGGACACCCTTGAGGCGCTCAGCATCAACGTCGACCCGGCGGAGACCAAGGCCCTGAAGGCCGAGTGGGAGAAGCGCGGCATCACCGTGCCGCTGAAGATCCTCGACTCGCCCTACCGCGAGATCACCCGGCCGATCATCGACTACGTGAAGAACCTGCGCCGCGAGAGCCCGCGCGACGTGGTCAGCGTGATCATCCCCGAGTACGTGGTGGGTCACTGGTACGAGCACCTGCTGCACAACCAGAGCGCGCTCCGGCTCAAGGGCCGTCTGCTCTTCACCCCGGGCGTGATGGTGACGTCCGTCCCCTACCAGCTGGACTCCTCCGAAGCCGCCAAGAAGCGGGCCCGCAAGCGGTCCGAGTGGAACGCGCCGGGTTCGGTGCGCCGCGGCCCGGTCGAGAAGCGGGTGAAGCAGCCGACCAACAAGGGCTGAGCCGCGTCAGGCGGCTGATTGGCGAGCGGCCGGACCACACCCACGTAGACTGGTGGGCTGTTGTCCGGCCGTTGCGCCGTTCCGGTGCCGTTCGATCCCCCTTTACGTTGTGGAGTCACCCGCCATGCAGGCAGAACCGAAGAATTCGCAGGCGGGGGACTCGCTGGACGCGCAGGACTCACTGGTGGGCCAGGAGTACGAGGTCGAGGTCGGCCCCGTCGCCCACGGCGGCCACTGCGTCGCGCGCACGGCAGAGGGCCGGGTGCTGTTCGTCCGCCACACGCTGCCCGGCGAGAAGGTCGTCGCACGTGTGACGGAGGGCGGCGAGGGCTCCCGCTTCCTGCGCGCGGACGCGGTGACGATCCTGGAGGCGTCCAAGGACCGCGTCGAGGCGCCGTGCCCCTACGCCGGCCCCGGCCGCTGCGG
Organism: Streptomyces sp. NPDC059037; assembly: GCF_042740015.1. Taxonomy (NCBI): domain Bacteria; kingdom Bacillati; phylum Actinomycetota; class Actinomycetes; order Kitasatosporales; family Streptomycetaceae; genus Streptomyces; species Streptomyces sp. NPDC059037. Next base: position 23,474 of record NZ_JBHYIG010000093.1, on the reverse strand, counting down.
CGGCTGCGACTGGCAGCACGCGAAGCCGGGCGCGCAGCGCCGCCTGAAGGGCGAAGTCATCGCCGAGCAGCTTTCGCGCCTCGCGGGCCTGACCCCGGAGGAGGCGGGCTGGGACGGCACGGTCATGCCGGCGGAGGGCGACAAACTCCCGCAGGGTGAGGTCCCGCAGTGGCGCACCCGGGTGCAGTTCGCGGTCGACCCCGACGGCAACGCGGGCCTGCGCCGCCACCGCTCGCACGAGGTCGAGCCGATCGACCACTGCATGATCGCCGCGCCCGGCGTCACCGAGCTCGGCATCGAGAAGCACGACTGGTCCGGCATGGCCTCGGTGGAGGTGATCGCGGCCACGGGCTCCCAGGACCGCCAGGTCATCCTGGAACCGAAGCCGGGCGCGCGCCTTCCCCTGGTCGAACTGGACAAGCCGGTGTCCGTCCTCCGCATCGCCGAACAGGACGGCGGCGTCCACCGCGTCCACGGCCGCCCGTTCGTCCGCGAACGCGCCGACGGCCGCACCTACCGCGTCGGCAACGGCGGCTTCTGGCAGGTCCACCCGAAGGCCGCGGAGACGCTGATGCTCGCGGTCATGCAGGGCCTGACGCCCCGCAAGGGCGACACGGCCCTCGACCTCTACTGCGGCGTGGGCCTGTTCGCCGGCGCCATCGCGGACCGGGTCGGCGAGAAGGGCGCGGTGCTCGGCATCGAGTCCGGCAAGCGCGCGGTGGAGGACGCCCGCCACAACCTCGCCTCCTTCGACCGCGTCCGCATCGAACAGGGCAAGGTCGAGTCGGCCCTGCCGCGCACGGGCATCACGGAGGTCGACCTGATCGTCCTGGACCCGCCGCGCGCGGGCGCGGGCAAGCAGACGGTCCGCCATCTGACGGGCCTCGGCGCGCGGCGCATCGCGTACGTGGCGTGCGATCCGGCGGCGCTGGCGCGGGACTTGGGGTACTTCAAGGAGGGCGGGTACAAGGTGCGGACGTTGCGGGCGTTTGATCTTTTCCCAATGACGCATCATGTCGAATGCGTCGCGATCCTTGAACCTGCGACAAAGGGCAGCCTCTGACCTGCCGTCAGGCACGGGACCTCGGTCGTGATGTCCGCCGAGGCGAATAGCCAGGTGGCTGTAGCGGGTACTCGGTCTCGACGAGAACGGGACGCCCGTGATCGTCGAGTTTACAAACGCGGCACCGATGCCGACGTCATCAACCAGGGCCTCTTCTGCATCGAGGACGCGTGCTGAAACGGCGCACATCACGGCCGGACCAGCCGTCCGTCCCGCACGAACGTCCGCAGCAGCATGTCGCCCCCCCCCGCGTCCCTCAGACGTACCGGTAGATCTTGGACATGTCATCCAGCTCGTCCGGCGTCACGTCCCACGGTGGGAGCAGCTCGTGCCGGGCGACGATCCGCCGGTACTGGTCGCTGTCCGGTCCGGGCGGCTTCGCCGGCAGGTAGCGGTGGTTGCGATGGCGTTTCCGCCAGCGGGACCACTGCAGGTCCACGAAGGCGTGATGCAGCCAGAAGACGGGGTCGTTGACGGATCCGGCGCCGACCATGGCGCCCCCGACCCAGCGGTGCACCCGGTTGTGGCAGCGCCAGGAGTCCCGGCCGCTGCCCCGCCCCCACCCCTCCAGCTTGTTGCGGAAGCCTCGGCTGACCGTCGAGTTCCAGGGTGCGACGTCGTAGACGGGGTCGGCCAGCGCATGATTCACATCTGCCTTGGTGGGCAGGCCGATCGGACCGCGGGAGCGGCCCAGGTCCCGGGTGAGGTAGTCGGCCTCGGTGACGCCCGTCCCGATGGTCCAGCTGCCCGCCCGGTAGGCGAACGGGCCGGTCATCACCTGCCGGTCGCCGGGCCTCCCATTGCCGCCGAGCAGATCGTCGGTCCACGGCAGCGAGGTCGTCTTGCGGTCCCGGGTCCAGTCCCAGTACGGCACCGTCACCGAGGAGTCGATGCGGCGCAGCGCGTTCTCCAGGTCCAGCACGAACTTGCGGTGCCAGGGAAAGAAGGAGGGCGTCGTGTGGGCGACGCGCAGGCCCCGGTCGCCGTCCCCGGTGAAGTGCGTGATGTGCACGCGTACGAACTCGTCGTACTCGCCCCGCCGTTTGAGCTCAAGGAGCGCCTCGACGAACCGCCGACGCTCGGTGCGCGTCAGCTTGCTCACGTTCTTACGCACGTACACCATGCTGCGCCTCCAAGTGCGGATGCCCGCCGCCGAGCGGCCCGGGAGCCAGATCGCGCAGCCGCTCGCGAGGCCCGAGTTCGTCGACGGCCGCGCGGGTCGCCTCCAGCGGGGTCTCGTAGCAGCTGTAGTGGTCGACCATGCTCAGCCAGGTGCCGTCGGCCCGGTGCATCAGATGCAGCGGCTGGCCGTCCACGGTGACGTGCCAGGCGACGTCGAGGTCGCCGAGGCCGCCGTGGGAAGCCGGAACGCCCTGGATGCGGCGGCCCCGATAGGTCTCGTCGAAGGGACTTTCGGCGCCGGGGCCCGGTGGCCGGTCGGCGGACTGCGGGGGGCGGGAGCCGGTGATGACGGGGGCGACCGCCAGGGCGGAAGGGGCGAGGAGTATCCGCGCCGCCTCCCGCCGCGTCCATCCCCCGGGTTCGCTGCCCACCGGGGTGTCCGCGCCCTGGACCCCACCCGCCGAAACCCCGCCTGCGCTGACGGTCATCGCTCACTCCTCGTACGGTTCGTTCTCCGTACGAGTAGCAGTTCAAGGGCGCCGAGCGGTCACCGCCGAAGCGTCACCACGGCTGTGTCGCCCCGGGTGCAGCAATGGTCAGCTCGTCCAGAAATCCCACCAACGGGTCAGGGTCGGCATGCCGACGATGCCGATGTGCGGCACCGGAAGGGCGGCGCGGGCAGGAAGCCGCGGCGCAGAAGCTGCCGACCTCGTTCTCGCCCTCCTCCGAGGTCCACAGAGCCGGCCACGCCCCCGGCACTGCCGGTGAGTATTTCGAGGAGGCCACTGAATTTCATATTTACGGCCATGCATGCGGACCAGTCGAACCGGAAGCACCATAGGATGAATTGATTCGCGGACTAGATGTAAATTCCGTAGAATTCCCTCGCGCATTGCATTCTTCACCCTTGCGACTTTCACGCGTACGGAGTAACGAGCCGTTTTTGCGGTGCCGATGGACTGCTATGTTCTCCAACCGTCGGATCAGAGGTACTTTCAAGCGAGGTAAATCATGAAGAAGGCAGTCCTCACCACTGCGGCGTTGGCGATCGGGGCGGGTCTTGTGGGTGGTTCCGCCGCGGCGGCGGGGGCCCGGCCGCCCGGGTGGCGGTAGCCCGGCGGCGCCCGGCGCCGGGCGGCGCCCTCCCACGTTAATCCCGCGATGGTGGCGGCGGG
>NZ_JBHYIG010000093.1:17549-20104 GCF_042740015.1 Streptomyces sp. NPDC059037 | reverse complement strand
CGTCACGGGGTTTTGGGGGGGGGCCCCCCGCGGCGGCGGCGGCCGCCGCGGAGGGCTCGGGGAACTCCGGCGGCCCGCTCGGGCTCGCGTCCCCGACCAAGGTGACTCCGGCGATCGTGCCGGCGGCCGATACCGTGACGCAGCTGGCCAGTAACGGACAGCTCGCCAAGGGCAGCGCGTTCGACAAGAAGAAGCCGGGGCAGCCGGTGTCCGGCATCTACCTGGACGGCCTGGACCCGACCGCCGCCAAGAAGCCCACGATCCCGGTGAAGAACCCGGCTGGCAGCGGCTCGGTCCAGGTCCGCCCGCTGAAGGCGCCGACCGCCGCCGGACTCGGCACCCTGCTCCCCAACAAGTGACGACCCGGCAGCCTTACGAGTCGGTCGTACCGGCGAAAGACGGGCCCGGAATTCCAAGACTCTGATCCGGATCTCGGTGGCCGGAAGACCGTCGGCGGGGCCGGACACTGGATCGGGACCCGCAGTTCCAGCTCCGCACGCGGCGGGCCCCGAGCCCATCGGCACCCGTGAACCCTCGTCCGGCCCACCGGCCTTTTCCTCACCGGTGGGCCGGACGCATTTCGTCGGCTATCCGGCCAGGGCGAGGTTGTGCATGCGGGCGATGCCGAGGATGGCGTGGTGGACGCCATCGCCTTTGAGTCGGCAGCCACGCTGGTAGCCGCCGTCCGCGATGGTCATCGTCTAGCCGGCGGCGGCCTTGGCGCCGAACTCCTCCCCGCCGCGGGAGTCGTGCCGGTTGCCCGGCGGGGGCCGTCGGCCGACCACGACCACCAGGCGGGTGTCGGCGGTGATCCGGTCCGTCGCCGACTTCGAGAGCCCAAACAGCGGGGCGATCTGGCGCATCGTCAGCGATCTCGCGCCGTACGGCGGTCACCAACTTGCCGGAGCGGCGCGGGCTCAGCCCGGTGAAGGGCCTATCCAGGACGGCTCCGACGCCGTGATCACACCCACACCAAGATCATTTCATTCCCTGACCGGCGGTTACGGGGCAATCATTAGGAACGTACGTAAAGCCGGGTCCGCCGCAGAGTGTGCCGCGTTGCGCCATCCGATGGAACCTGCCCGCCTCTGAATGTTTCCGCCGTGACTTATGCATGCATATACGGGTTTCCTTTTCGTAAGCGTGCAAACGTGAATTCAGGAAGGGAACCGAGTTGCCTAAGAAGTTCGCGATCATCACGGCCCTCGCGCTCACCACCGTCCTCAGCACCGCTGGCATCGCCTCCGCGGACGACACCTACGGCAAGGACGGCAAGGGCAACGGTGGCGTCTCCAAGCCCGCCAAGCCCGCCAAGCCCGCCAAGCCCGGCAAGAAGCCTGCCAAGCCCGCCAAGCCCGCCAACGGCGGCAACGGCAACGGTGGCAGCAACGGCAACGGCAACGGCAATGGGAACGGCAACGGTGGCGGAAACGGCAACGGTGGCGGAAACGGCAACGGTGGCGGAAACGGCAACGGTGGCGGACACGATGGCGGAAACGGTGGCGACACCACGACCGTCAAGGGCGGTGGCGGCTTCTCGTCCGCCCCGGTCGTCGTAAACGAGCCCCAGCAAGGCGTTCTCGTCGTCAACGGCACCGTCGTCGACGGCCGCTGCATCGCCCCGTGGTCCAACGGAGCTGTCCTCGGTGGCGTCGTCCCGCCGAACTCGCACTACGCCGCCTGCAACACGGCGACGGTCAACCAGCAGCAGCAAGCCCCGTACAAGGGTGGCCTGCTGTTCTGACTCCTGCTTCGAGCAATTCGCAGCAGGTGAATCCCCCCAACGCAGCCCGGAAAGGCGCAACTCATGCGTAAGAAGGTTACGGCCATTTCCGCCGTCGCGGCAGGCATCGTCCTGGCGGCCGGAGGCACCGCCGCGGCCGACAGCAACGTCACCACCGTCAAGGGCGGTGGCGGCTTCTCGACGTCCCCGGTCGTCGTGAACGCCCCGCAGCAGGGCGTTGTCATCGTCAACGGCACCGTGGCCGACCTCCGCTGTGTGGCTCCGTGGTCCAACGGAGCTGTCCTCGGTGGCGTCGTCGCGCCGAACTCGCACTACGCCGCCTGCAACACGGACAAGGTCAACCAGCAGCAGCAAGCCCCGTACGAGGGTGGCCTGCTGTTCTGACTCCTGCTTCGTGCGATGCGGAGCAGGTAAACCCCCATCACAGTCGGGAAAGGCTCAACTCATGCGCAATAAGGTTATGGCTGTTTCCGCCATTGCCGCAGGCATCGTCCTCGCGACCGGTGGCGCCGCCGCGGCCGACGGTAACACCACCACCGTCAAGGGCGGTGGCGGCTTCTCGTCCGCCCCGGTCGTCGTGAACGCCCCGCAGCAGGGCCTTGCCGTCGTCAACGGCGCTGTCGTCGACGGCCGCTGCATCGCCCCGTGGTCCAACGGAGCTGTCCTCGGTGGCGTCGCCGCGCCGAACTCGCACTACGCCGCCTGCAACACGGCGACGGTCAACCAGCAGCAGCAAGCCCCGTACGAGGGCGGCCTGCTGTTCTGAACAGTGCCTCACCCCGATGGCGGTCCCCGGAATCCCGGTGGGCCG
>NZ_JBHYIG010000093.1:0-17539 GCF_042740015.1 Streptomyces sp. NPDC059037 | reverse complement strand
ACCCTTTTCCCCCGCGGGGCCGCCCCCCCACACCCCGCCCCCCCCCCCCGAGCCGAGCATTGAGCCGGTGAGCGGCGAACTCACTTGTCGAGCGGAAGTCCCCCGAGCAGCTTTCCGTCGATGGGGTTCGGCAGGGTGCCACCGAAGACTGGGGTCTTGACCACCCCCGACTCCTTCGCGACGGTCTTTACCTTGTCCGCCGTGCTCTTCACGTTGTTGCCCACGTAACCGGTCGGCAGCTTGGCGGCGTTGGGGAGGCTGCTGGCGACCGTCTTACCGTTGTCGAGGAGGCCGTGCGCCGGCAGGTCCACCGCGGAGGCGGGAACAGCAGCGCCGGCAATGGCAAGGGAGCCGGCGGCAACGGCAGCAGCCTTAAGTTTCTTCATCGTGTTCCTTTCCAGGAAATCCGGTCCTCGTTCTCCCGGATCAACGAGAGGGGGCCTCTCGGGAAACTCTGGGGCCGCCAAGTTCGAGGAACTCATACGAAGGAACTGCCTGAGCGATTCGGCGTCACTCACGGCGACGCGTCCCGTGTCTTCGCTCGCGGAGGCGGGATGAAACTGGACGGCCGCAGTAGTGCCGTCGAGGTGTGACCAGCGGTTTCTCGCAGGTCGTCGGTGAAGCCGGTGTCGCTGAAGCAGAGCAGCTGGTGTCGGGGGTGTGCGGCTGCGTGCGGTTCTGGAGGAGGCCGCGGATGTGACGCGGCCGCTCCAGGTGGCCGACGATGTGCGTGGCGATCATTGAACCGGCGGCAAAGGGGGCCTGACCTGCATTTTCTACCTTGCGCCGCTCTCGGCGTGCGGCTTCCTCCTGGAAGACGGAGTATGAAAGCCGATGAGCGGAGTAGCCGTGACCAATGAAATTCCCACCCCGGCCACAGGCGATCTGGTTGTGCTGAGCGGCGTCAACAAACACTTCGGCGAGCTGCATGTCCTCCAGAGCATCGACCTGACCATTGCCCGTGGCGAGGTTGTCGTCGTCATCGGGCCGTCCGGGGGCGGGAAATCCACGCTGTGCCGTGCCATCAATCGCCTGGAGACCATCGATTCGGGTGAGATCGTCATCGATGGAAAGCCCCTGCCCGACGAAGGCCGTGAGCTGGCCGCGTTGCGGGCCGATGTGGGCATGGTCTTCCAGTCCTTCAACCTCTTCGCGCACAAAACCGTGCTGCACAACGTGACGCTCGGCCAGGTCAAGGTGCGTAAGAAGGACAAGAAGGCAGCCGAGGACCGGGCGCGTCAACTGCTCGACCGGGTGGGCGTCGGCTCCCAGGCGGAGAAGTACCCCGCGCAGCTCTCCGGTGGCCAGCAGCAGCGCGTCGCGATCGCCAGAGCGCTGGCCATGGACCCGAAGATCATGCTCTTCGACGAGCCGACCTCCGCGCTCGACCCCGAGATGATCAACGAGGTGCTCGAGGTGATGCAGCAGCTCGCCCATGACGGAATGACCATGGTCGTCGTCACCCACGAGATGGGGTTCGCCCGTTCGGCCGCCAACCGTGTGGTGTTCATGGCGGATGGCCGCATCGTGGAAGAGACGACCCCCGCGCAGTTCTTCAGCAACCCGAGCAGCGAGCGGGCCAAGGACTTCCTTTCGAAGATCCTGCACCACTGATCCGGGGGGCCTTGAGCACTAGGAATGATCACCATGAAGCTTCACAAGGTCACTGTCACGGCCGCCGCTGCGCTCGTGCTGTCCCTGACCGCCGCCGGCTGCAGTTCGGACGACGACGGCGGCGGCGACACGAGCTCGGACGGCAAGAAGATCACCATCGGCATCAAGTTCGACCAGCCGGGCATCGGCCTGAAGACGCCGGACGGCAAGTACACGGGCTTCGACGTCGACGTGGCCACCTACGTCGCCAAGGAGCTGGGACACGACCCCGGCGACATCGAGTGGAAGGAAGCCAAGAGCGCCGACCGCGAGACGCTGCTCGAGCGCGGTGACGTCGACTTCATCGCCGCCTCGTACTCGATCAACCCCGAGCGCGAGAAGAAGGTCGACTTCGCAGGCCCCTACCTCCTGGCACACCAGGACGTCCTGATCCGGGCGGACGACGACTCCATCACGAAGCCCGCGGACCTCAACAACAAGAAGCTCTGCTCGGTCACGGGCTCCACATCCGCGCAGAACGTCAAGGACAAGATCGCGCCGCAGGCCCAGCTGCAGGAGTACGGCGGCTACTCGGAGTGCCTGACCGGCCTGGAGAACAAGGTCATCGACGCCCTGACCACCGATGACTCGATCCTCGCCGGTTATGCCGCGCAGCCCGAGTTCAAGGGCAAGTTCAAGCTCGGCGGATTCAAGCTGAGCAACGAGAACTACGGCATCGGCGTAGAGAAGGGCAGCGATCTCAAGGCGCAGATCAACACCGCCCTGGAGAAGATGGTCAAGGACGGCGCCTGGGACGACGCCGTCAAGAAGAACTTCGGCCCGGCCAACTACAAGAACGAGCCCGCACCGAAGATCGGCGTCATCGTCAGCTGAGGCGGGTGACCCGAGGCGCGCCGTCCTCGCGGCGGCGCGCGTCGCCCCTTCACGTACGCGGAAGGCCGGGAGACCGTGTTCGACTTTCTCGAAGGCTACGACCTGCTGGCTGCCTTCTGGGTGACGGTGCAGCTCACCTTCTACTCCGCCATCGGTGCCCTGATCTGGGGAACGGTGCTGGCCGCCATGCGCGTCAGTCCCGTGCCGCTGATGCGTGGCTTCGGCACCGCCTACGTCAACGTGGTCCGGAACATCCCGCTCACCGTGATCATCGTCTTCACCTCGCTGGGCCTGTTCCAGACGCTCGGCGTCACCCTCGGCGCCGACGACTTCACGACGATCAACTTCCGGCTCGCCGTGCTCGGTCTGATCGTCTACACCGCGTCGTTCGTCTGTGAGGCGCTGCGGTCCGGCATCAACACGGTGCCCATGGGCCAGACGGAGGCGGCGCGTGCCATCGGCCTGAACTTCCCCCAGGTGCTGAGGCTCATCGTTCTTCCGCAGGCCTTCCGTTCCGTGGTGGGCCCACTGGCGAACGTACTGATCGCCCTGACCAAGAACACCACGGTGGCCGCCGCGATCGGCGTCGCCGAGGCGGCGGCGCTGATGCGGGAGATGATCGAGAACGAGGCTCAACTCATCCTCATCTCCGCCATCTTCGCGTTCGGATTCATCTGCCTCACCCTCCCGACCGGGCTGTTCCTCGGCTGGGTGAGCAAGAAGGTGTCGGTGAGGCGATGAGTGCGCAGAACGTCCTGTACGACGCCCCGGGGCCGCGCGCCAAGCGGCGCAATGTGCTGCTCACGGTGGTGTTCCTGATCGCACTCGCCGCCCTGATCTGGTGGGTGGTCCAGAGCCTCGCCGACAAGAACCAGCTCGAGTGGGTCAAATGGCGGCCCTTCTTCACGGACTCCCGGGCCTGGGAGACGTACATCCTGCCGGGGCTCAAGAACACGCTCATCGCCGCTGCACTGTCCATGGTCATCGCGCTGCCGCTCGGGGCGCTGTTCGGCATCGCCCGGCTCTCGGACCACTGGTGGGTGCGGGGCGCGGCGGGCACCGTCGTGGAGTTCTTCCGCGCCATCCCGGTGCTGATCCTGATGCTCTTCGCGAACGCGGCGTACTCCGAGTACACCGACATCAGCCCCGCCAGCCGGCCGCTCTACGCCGTCGTCACCGGTCTCGTCCTCTACAACGCCTCCGTACTCGCGGAGATCGTACGAGCCGGAATCCTGTCCCTGCCCCGCGGCCAGACCGACGCGGCCAAGGCGATCGGCATGCGCAAGAACCAGGTCATGCGCCACGTGCTGCTGCCGCAGTCGGTCACCGCGATGCTCCCGGCGATCGTCAGCCAGCTGGTGGTCATCGTGAAGGACACCGCGCTGGGCGGCGCGCTGATCGGGTTCTCCGAACTCCTCGCGTCGGTCCGCCCGATGAGCGCGAACTACGGCGCCAACACCATCGCCAGCTTCACCGTGGTCTCGGTGATCTTCGTCGTACTGAACTTCGCGCTCACATCCTTCGCGAGCTGGCTGGAAGGCAGGCTGCGGCGCGGCAAGAAGTCCACCGGCGCGGTGGTCACCGCGGACGCGGTCGAGACGCTTGCGACACCGGGCGAGCACTTGGGCCGTGACGATCTCGGGGGAACGGACGGCACCTCCAGCAAGTGACCACGTACGTATAGGCTGCCCCACGCAGCTGGTTCGCCCTGTCCGCCAGGCAGGCGCGTCGTAAGAGGGAACCCGGTGGGAATCCGGGACTGCCCCGCAGCGGTGAGCGGGAACGACCGCCGTCATACGCACTGGATTCGCCTGCGGATCCGGGAAGCGACGGCCAGTAGGTGCCTCGTCCTCCTTCGGGAGGGCTCGGCGGGCCCGTGAGTCCGAAGACCTGCCACTGCCCGTGCGCGAAGGAGCGCACGGCATCTCGGTGACCTCGAGGGCGGGTCGGCGGCGGAAGCGAGCATCCCCACCCAGGGGCAATCCCATGCCAGGGGCTCGGCTTCCTCGCCCTTTCTTCGCGCCCTCGTCCCGTCCCGGGAATCAGGACGAGTACTCGCGAAGGAGAGTTCCGTGACCGCCGCATCCACCGACACATCCACCGGCACATCCGCGGCCCGCACTGCCGAGGCCACCGTGTACGGCTATCCCCGGCAAGGCGCCGACCGGGAACTGAAGAAGGCCATCGAGGGGTACTGGAAGGGGCGGGTCGGCGCGGACGAACTGCGCCGGACCGCCGCCGAGTTGCGCCGCGACAACTGGCGGCAGCTCGTCGACGCCGGGATTCACGAAGTGCCGACCGGGGACTTCTCGTACTACGACCATGTCCTGGACACCAGCGTCATGGTGGGCGCCGTCCCGGACCGTCATCGTGCCGCCGTCGAAGCCGATCCGCTCGACGGGTACTTCGCCATGGCACGCGGCACCCAGGACGTGGCGCCCCTTGAGATGACCAAGTGGTTCGACACCAACTACCACTATCTCGTGCCCGAGTTGGGGCCCGATGTCGTGTTCGGCGCCGACTCGCGCAAGCAGGTCGCCGAGCTGGCCGAGGCCGTCGCGCTCGGGCACACCGGGCGGCCCGTCCTCGTCGGTCCCGTCACCTATCTGCTGCTCGCCAAGCCCGCCCCCGGCGTCGCCCCGGACTTCGAGCCGCTGACGCTCCTCGACCGGCTGCTTCCGGTGTACGCCGAGGTCCTCGCCGATCTGCGGGCCGCGGGCGCCGAGTGGGTTCAGCTGGACGAGCCCGCCCTGGTGCAGGACCGCAGCCCGGCCGAACTGAACGCCGTCGCCCGGGCCTACCGCCATCTCGGCGCGCTCACCGACCGGCCCCGACTGCTCGTCGCCTCCTATTTCGACCGGCTCGGAGAGGCCCTGCCCGTCCTCGCGAAGGCTCCCGTCGACGGCCTCGCCATCGACTTCACCGGGCCCGCCGCCGCCAATCTCGACGATCTCGCCGCCGTCGGCGGTCTGCCCGGCAAGCGTCTTGTCGCCGGCGTCGTCGACGGCCGCAATGTGTGGATCAACGACCTGGGGAAGTCCCTGGCCGTGCTCGGTACGTTGCTCGGGCTCGCCGGGCGCGTCGACGTGGCCGCCTCCTGCTCCCTGCTGCACGTCCCGCTGGACGCCGACGCCGAGAAGGGGCTTGATCCGCAGATCGCCCGCTGGCTGGCCTTCGCCCGGCAGAAGACCGGCGAGATCGCCACCCTCGCCCGTGGCCTGGGGGAAGGAACCGGGGCCATTGCCGCCCGACTCGCCGCGAATCGCGCCGACTTGGCTTCGCGCGCCAGTTCCTCGCTCACCCGCGACCCGGTGGTGCGCGCCCGCGCCGCGGCCGTCACCGACGCGGACACCCGCCGTTCCCAGACGTACGCCGAGCGGGTCGCCGCCCAGCGCGAACGGCTGCGCCTTCCGCTGTTGCCGACGACGTCCATCGGCTCCTTCCCGCAGACCGGCGAACTGCGCACCGCCCGCGCCGACCTGCGCGCCGGCCGCATCGGCGCGGCCACGTACGAGGAGCGCATCGAGGCCGAGATCCGCGAGGTCATCTCCTTCCAGGAGAAGACCGGCATCGACGTCCTGGTGCACGGCGAGCCCGAACGCAACGACATGGTGCAGTACTTCGCCGAGCGGCTCACCGGATATCTCGCCACGCAGCACGGCTGGGTCCAGTCCTACGGGACGCGCTATGTCCGTCCGCCGATCCTGGCCGGCGACATCTCCCGCCCCGAGCCGATGACGGTGCGCTGGACCGCGTACGCCCAGTCGCTCACACGGCAGCCGGTCAAGGGCATGCTCACCGGCCCGGTCACCATGCTCGCCTGGTCCTTCGTCCGCGACGACCAGCCCCTCGCCGACACCGCACGCCAGGTCGCGCTCGCCCTGCGCGACGAGGTCAACGACCTGGAGGCGGCGGGGAGTTCGGTGATCCAGGTGGATGAGCCCGCGCTGCGCGAGACGCTGCCGCTGCGCGCCGCCGACCACGGCGGGTATCTCGCCTGGGCCACCGAGTCCTTCCGGCTCAGCACGAGCGGCGTACGGCCGGACAGCCAGATCCACACCCACATGTGCTACGCCGAGTTCGGCGACATCCTCCAGGCCATCGACGACCTCGACGCCGATGTCATCAGCCTGGAGGCGGCCCGCTCGCACATGCAGGTCGCCGACGAACTCGGCGCGTCCGGCTATCCCCGCGAGGTCGGGCCCGGCGTGTACGACATCCACTCCCCGCGCGTGCCCGACGCCGAAGAGGTGACTGCCTTGCTGCGCAAGGGACTTGAGGCGATCGCGCCGGAGCGGCTCTGGGTCAACCCGGACTGCGGTCTGAAGACCCGGGGCTGGACCGAGGTCCGCGCCGCCCTCGAGAACCTGGTCGCCGCCGCGCGCGAGCTCCGTTCCACCCTCTGACCAGGGGCGTACGCGGTGGTGGTGTGCGCTTGCGTGTGCCACCACTGCGCCCGCCGTGCGAGTTGTCACGCCTCACGTGGCGCACTAGTGTCACCACGCCTTGGTGCTCGGGAAATCCGGTGTGATGCCGGTGCGGCCCTCGCCACTGTGATCGGGAAAGTCCGGCTCCAGCCCCCTGCGGGGCAGCCACTGGGTGCTCACGTACCCGGGAAGGCGGAGTCCGGGCGGTACGACCCGTCAGCCAGGAGACCGGTCAAGGCGCGTTGTCCATCCACGAGGTGCTGGAGAGGTCTGTTCAGCCATGCACATAGCCGAGGGTTTCCTCCCCCCGGCGCACGCGATCGCCTGGAGTGTCGCGTCCGCGCCGTTCGTCGTCCACGGAGTCCGTTCCCTCACCCGTGAAGTCAAGGAGCACCCCGAGAGCACCCTGCTCCTCGGCGCGTCCGGAGCCTTCACCTTTGTCCTCTCCGCCCTGAAAATCCCTTCTGTTACGGGCAGTTGCTCGCATCCGACGGGGACCGGGCTCGGCGCGATCCTGTTCCGGCCGCCGATCATGACGGTGCTCGGCACCATCACCCTTCTGTTCCAGGCTCTGCTGCTCGCCCACGGCGGGCTCACCACGCTCGGCGCCAATGTGTTCTCCATGGCGATCATCGGGCCATGGGCCGGATACGCCGTCTACCGGCTCCTGAAGAGATACGACGTACCGCTCATGGTGGCCGTGTTCTTCGGGGCGTTCGTCGCCGACCTGTCGACGTACTGCGTCACCAGCGTCCAGCTGGCCCTGGCGTTCCCCGACCCCTCCAGCGGATTCATCGGCGCCCTGGGCAAGTTCGGCGGCATCTTCGCCGTCACGCAGATCCCCCTTGCGGTCAGCGAGGGACTGCTCACCGTCCTGGTGATGCGGCTCCTCGTGCAGTCCAGCAAGGGCGAGCTCACCCGGCTCGGCGTGCTGCTCCAGGGTAAGAAGTCCGAGACGGAGGCCAGTGCCTGATGAGCCGCAACGCGAAGATCAACACCCTGCTCCTGCTCATCGTCGCCGCACTCGCTGTGCTGCCCCTGGCCCTCGGCCTCGGCGACGACAAGGAAGAGCCGTTCACCGGCGCCGACGCCCAGGCGGAGACGGCGATCACCGAGAACGACCCCGAGTACGAGCCGTGGTTCTCGCCCCTGTACGAACCCCCGTCCGGGGAGATCGAATCGGCGCTCTTCTCCCTCCAGGCGGCGCTCGGCGCGGGCGTCCTCGCCTACTACTTCGGGCTGCGCAAGGGACGCCGCCAGGGTGCCGAACGTGCCCTGGCGGAGGCTGCGGGCGCGGACGCGGAGGACACCCGGCCCCAGACCGAGCAGGTCTGAGCCGGCGTGCTGCCCATCGACGCGGCGGCGCACAGCAGTCGCTGGCGGCGCCGCCACCCCGTGGACAAGGCCGTGCTCGGGCTCGGGCTCACCGCCCTCGCGGTCTCCCTGCCGCCCTGGCCGGGCGCCGCCCTCGTCCTGGTCGCCGCGCTCGCCGTGCTGCTCGGCCCGGCGGGCGTGCCGCCCCGCAAGCTGTGGCGCGCCTACCGCGTACCGCTCGGCTTCTGCGTCACCGGCGCCCTGACCCTGCTCATCCAGATCGCAGGCCCGGAAGGGTTCATCACGCTCGCCGACGGCGGCCCGGCGCGCGCGGGCGGTCTGCTCCTGCGCACCTCCGCGGCCTCCCTCGGCGTCCTGCTCTTCGCCTTCACCACGCCGATGTCGGACCTGCTGCCCCGCCTGGTCAAGGCGGGCGTGCCGGCGCCGGTCGTGGACGTGGCGCTCGTCACGTACCGGATGAGCTTTCTGCTCCTGGACTCCATGACGCGGATCCGGCAGGCGCAGGCAGCGCGGCTCGGGCACACCACCCGGGCCGCCACCTGGCGGTCGCTCGCCGGGCTCGGCGCCACCGCGTTCGTGCGGGCCTTCGACCGGGCGAGCCGGCTGCAGGCGGGCCTCGCCGGACGGGGCTACGACGGGACGCTGCGGGTGCTGGTGCCCGAGGCCCGGGTCTCCCGGCCCTTCGTGACCGCGAGCGCGGCACTTCTCGTGGCCCTGGTGGCCCTCACCCTCGTACTCGAAAGGCTTCTTCCATGAGCGAGCCGAGCGCTCCTCCCACGCCGCGGGGCGAGTCCCTGGTGGCTCTGCGCGCGGCTTCGTACGCGTACGAGGACGGCCCCACCGTGCTCGACGGCCTCGACTTCGACATCGTCGAGGGACGTGCCCTCGCGCTGCTCGGACGCAACGGCAGCGGCAAGACCACCCTGATGCGGCTGCTCAGCGGTGGACTGCGCCCGGATGCCGGTGAGTTGACGGTCGACGGGAGCCGTGTGACGTACGACCGCAAGGGTCTTACGCGGCTGCGTACGACCGTTCAGCTCGTCGTCCAGGACCCGGACGACCAGCTGTTCGCCGCGTCGGTCGAACAGGACGTGTCCTTCGGCCCGTTGAACCTCGGCCTGCCCGACGCGGAGGTCCGCGCACGGGTCGCCGAAGCGCTCGGCGCACTGGACATCGGCGCCCTGGCCGACCGCCCCACCCATCTGCTCTCCTACGGCCAGCGCAAACGGACCGCCATCGCCGGTGCGGTGGCGATGCGCCCGCGCGTACTGATCCTCGACGAGCCGACCGCGGGGCTCGACCCCGACGGGCAGGAACGCCTCCTCGCCACCCTGCAACGGCTGCGGGACTCGGGGACGACCGTGGTCATGGCGACCCACGACGTGGACCTGGCCCTGCGCTGGGCGGACGACGCGGCGCTGCTCACCCCCTCGGGGGTGCGCACCGGGCCGGTCGCGCAGTCGCTGGCCCGGCGCGATCTGCTGTCCCAGGCAGGCCTCCACCTGCCGTGGGGGATCGCCGTGCGCGATCTGCTGCACGCGCACGGGCTGCTCGCGGAGACGGACGACGGGCCGCGCACCCCCGAGGAGTTGGCGCTCAGGGCAGCAGTGCCACCAGCGTGACGGTGGTGCCGGTGTCGCCGACCGTGATGTCGAGGCGGTCGGCGAGCGCCTCGGCGAGCCACAGGCCGCGGCCGTTCTCGGCCTCGTCGTCCACGGAGCTGCCGATGTCGATGTCGATGCCATGGCCGTTCAGTGGCCGTGCGAGTCCCGGTCCGTTGTCGGTGATGACGCAGCGCAGGCCGTCGTCCGTGTGGTCGAGGTGGATATGGCCCTTGCCGCCGCCGTGCACGATCGCGTTGCTCGCGACCTCGTGCACGGCGAGCACGAAGTCGCCGAGCCGGGGGTCGCAGAGGCCCGCGTTCTCGGCCCTGCGGGTCACCTGATGGCGCAGTCGCGCCAAGTCACCGATGGTGAAGGGTAGTTCCAGCGGCGGCGGCCGGTCCCGAGCGGGATCGCGGGGGTTCGTCCGGGAGCCGCGGTCGCCCCCGTAGTCGTCGCTGTCGATGCCGCGGTTGAGGATCACTGCGCGGATCACCCTTCAGCCAGGACGAGTTGAGGGACTTCGGCGGCACGGCAGAGCCGTATCACCTTGCTCTGCGCGGGTCGGACGCGGACCGTGATCCGCTGGTCGCGGGGGAGTCCGCGCGCGAGCCGCACCAGCAGAGCGGCGCTGTGTACGTCGATGAAGCAGAGCTCGGAGAGATCGAGCGCCCCCGGGCGGCCGGGACCGGTGAGGGCGTGGGTGAGGGCCGTGGCGAACTCCTCGCGCGTGCAGAGGTCGGCGTCTCCGGCGATCCGCAGCTCGCCGCCCGTGCGGGTGACTTCCAGTGCGCCGAGCCGGTGCAGGACCTTCTTGGGGTGGGCCCGGCGGATGCGGTCCAGGAGGGCGTCGTCGAACCTGCGCCGGTCGTACTCGCAGATGGCGGTGAAGCCGATCTCGGCGAAGAGCGGGGAGAGATCGGTCTCGTAGGAGACCAACAGGTCGTGGTCGACGCCCGGTTCGGCGGCCCAGGCCATGTCGCCGACCACCCGGAGCCCCGAGAAGCCCTTGTGCCGGGCCTGTTCGGTGAGCTCCACCCAGGTGCGGGCGCGCTCGACCGGGTCGAAGCCGCTGTCCGGGTCGTAACCCGGCACTTCGTTGACCACGACCAACTGCCCCTCGCAGAGGGCCGCTTCGACGGGGAAGCCGCGGATGCGTAACTGTTCGGCCGCGACGGCCGGGGTGGTCGCCGGGTCGGTGAAGAGCATGACCTGCTCACCCCGTGACAGGCCGATGTCGGTGTAGGCGGCGCGGAGCTCCCAGCGGTCTTCGTCGTCGTCGAACCCCAGGCAGGCGTGGTCGCCGGCGTTCATACGGGTGACGGAGACCGTCCGGGTCGCGGAGCTGGCGTCCATGAGGGCAGACCCTAGGGGCGGCGGCGGGGCCGTGCCGCCGCTGATCGCAGTTGTCCGAAGTCGTTCCCGTCGGTTCCGGGTCGGTCCGCGTGATCAGTACGCGTGATCATTAAGGGCGCCCGGCATGGACGGGTTCTGCCAACTTGCCGTCGGGGCAAGGACGTTCCCGCAACTTGCCGTCGGGGCAAGGGCGTTCCCGCAGATCGAAATCGCGTTGCGTCGCGCGATCGGCCGACGCGATGATCGGCCCATGGCCCCGAATCCCCCCGACGGCCGCGCCGGAATCGACGCCGCCCTGGTGAAGCGCCTGATCGCCGCCCAGTTTCCGCAGTGGAGCGAGCTGCCCGTGCGGCCGGTCGAGGCCGACGGCTGGGACAACCGCACGTACCGCATCGGCGACGCCATGACGGCCCGGCTGCCCACCGCCGCCGGCTACGCCCCCGCGGTCGCCAAGGAGAACCACTGGCTGCCGCGCCTCGCGCCGGGCCTGCCGGTGGCCGTTCCGCCGATCCTGGCCCAGGGCGAACCGGGCGAGGGATACGCCTTCCCGTGGTCCGTCCGCGGCTGGCTGGACGGCGAGACGGCCGCGCACGACCGCATCGACGACATGGAGCGCTTCGCCGTCTCGGTGGCCGACTTCATCCGCGCCCTGCAGCGCTGCGACGCCACCGGCGGTCCGCAGGCCGGTGCGCACAGCTGGTGGCGGGGCGCGTCACCGGCGTACTACGACGAGGAGACGCGCCGCTGCCTGGCTGCACTTGAGCGCAGGGGTGAGGGCGGGGCTGAGCGCGGGGCCGGCGGCGGCGGGGTGGACATCGGCCGGGCCGCCGCCGTCTGGGACGCGGCACTCGCCGCGGAGTGGCGCGGGGCGCCCGTGTGGTTCCACGGCGACATCGCGTCGGGCAACCTCCTGGTCGCCGACGGCCGGCTGACCGCCGTCATCGACTTCGGCACGTCGGGGGTCGGCGACCCGGCCTGCGACCTGGTCATCGCGTGGGGGATGTTCTCCGGCGACAGCCGCGAGGCCTTCCGGCAGGCGGTCGGCCAGGACGACGACACCTGGGCGCGGGCGCGCGGCTGGTCGCTGTGGAAGACCCTCCTGACGCTGACCGAGTGCGTCGACTCCGATCCCGAACAGGCCGCCGGCTGCCGGCGCGTGATCGAGGCGGTCCTCGCCGACCACGACCGCTTCGGGGCCTCCCGCGGGTCGCGCCTCTCCTAGGGGCGCGGCCGCGGCTTTCAGGTGCGGTCGATGTGCACGCTGGTGGACTTCACGCGGGCGGTGGCCTGCATGCCGACCTCCAGGCCGAGTTCTTCGACGGCCTCCCGGGTGAGGAGGGAGACGAGCCGGTGCGGGCCCGCCTGGATCTCGACCTGGGCCGCCACGTCGCCGAGCTTGATGGCGGTGACGATGCCGGGGAAGGCGTTGCGGGCCGAGGTGTACGAGACGTCGTCCTCGTCACCGCCCGCCTGCCCCTGGCCGACCTCCACGGAGAAGGCGGCGAGATCGCGCCCGTCGATGAGCCGACGGCCGCCCTCCTCCCGATGGGTCGCGACCCGCCCGGCGTCCGCCCAGCGACGTGCGGTGTCGGGGCTGACGCCGAGCAGACGGGCCGCCTGCCCGATGGTGTAGGACTGCATGCGCGACACGATAGGCAACCGCATCTGGCATTTACAACATATCTGGGTGAATCTCCATGGCAGATGCTGGCAGATGCCACTCTCCTTGGAGGATGGCCCGAGCGGGGCGAAGGCCCGAGCGGGGCTCGTCGGCCGTGCCTCGCCCCGCCCGTGCGTTCGCTCACCCGGCCTCGGGTGCCCGACCCCTCACCTCGGGGACCTGCTCCAGCGCGATCCCGAAATGCGTCGCGTACGCGTCGAGCACATCGGCGTCCGTGGCCAGCTCGGCGGTCTCGCGCTGACCGGCCACGGTGGTGGTGAGGGTGCGGCCGCTGAGGGTGATCCGACCGGTCCCGGTGAGCAGCGAGCAGACCAGCGACCGGGTGAAGTGGGACAGCGGCGATGTGCGGTGCCACCAGGCGCCGATCGTGAAGTCGGCCAGGGCGCGCGGGCGGTGTTCGAGCACGTACTGCGGCTTGCCGTCGCGCAGGACGTCCAGATCGCCGTCGGCGGTGTCCTGGATGCGGAAGGTGCCGCCGGGGTCCGACTGGTCGCCGCGCTCGCCGAAGGCCAGCGGGAAGTGGCTGTGGGTGCCGAAGCCGATGTCGGCGAGCCAGTCGCCCCCGTCGCTGGTGCGTACGCGCAGGGCCATGTGGTCGTAGGGGATGCCGGGGCGCCCCGACGGCTCGTACACCCGGGCCTGCAGTCGCGTCACCTCGAAGCCGAGGGAGGTGAGCAGCGCCGCGAAGGCGCCGTTGAGTTCGTAGCAGAACCCGCCGCGGTGGCGGTCCACGATCTTCGCGACGAGGGCCTCGTCGGTGAGTTCGATGTCCTCGCCGAGATGGATGGAGAGGTTCTCGAAGGGGACGGCCAGCAGATGCGCGAGGTGCAGATCGTGCAGGGCCCGCGTGGTCGGCGCGGCCGGGCGCTCGGCGTCGATGCGACGCAGGTAGGCGTCCGTCTGAAGAAATTCCATGGGCCTCAGTCTGCCGGTTCGCGCATGATGTCCGTGCCCGTCGAATGCCTTGCCGGGGAGCCGACTTGCCGACTCGCTTTGCCGACTCGCCTTGCCGACTCGGCGACGGCCGCTCCCCACCGCACCCCGCCACCCCCTGCCCCGAAGGAACCATGCCGGCCGAGCCCACGCCCTTCCGCGTCTCCGTCTCCGACGACGTCCTCGACGACCTGCGTACGCGTCTGAAGCGCACGCTCTTCACCGTCCCGTCCGACTCCACCTACTGGGCGGCCGGAACCGACCCCGGCTATCTGCGCGAACTCGTCGCCTACTGGGCGGACGACTTCGACTGGCGGGCCGCCGAGGCCGCGCTCAACGCCTTTCCCCAGTACGTCGCCGAAGTCGCCGGACGGCGCGTGCACTTCGTCCATCTGCGCGGCCGCAGGACCGAAGGCGCCCCCGCGCCACTGCCGTTGGTCCTGAGCCATGGCTGGCCGAGCAGCTTCGTGGAGATGCTGCGGGTCGCCGAGCGGCTCGCCGACCCGGCCGCGCACGGCGGTGACCCGGCCGACGCCTTCGACGTGGTCGTCCCCTCGCTGCCCGGCTTCCTCCACTCCGAGCTGCCGCGCGAGCCGTTCACCCGCAGGGGCGTCGCGGACATCTGGCACGAGCTGATGACCGAGACCCTCGGATACGAGCGCTTCGGCGCGTTCGGCGGTGACATCGGCGGCGGTGTGACGCAGTGGCTCGGCGCCCTCCACCCGCGCGACGTGGCGGGGGTGCACATCACGTCGGCGGTGGTCACCGCGGAGTTCGACGAGCAGCCCGCGACCCCCGAGGAGCAGGCGTACCTCGACGCGCTGGCCGCGTACGACGTGGACGACCAGGGCTACAGCGAGATCATGTGCACCCGGCCCGACACGATCGCCGCCGCCCTGCTGGATTCCCCCGCCGGGCTCGTCGCCTGGATCGCCGACAAGTACCGCGACTGGAGCGACTGCGGCGGCGATCTGGAAGCCCGCTGGGACAAGGGCACGCTGCTCACGGTCGCGACCCTGTACTGGGCCACCGGCAGCATCGGCACGTCCTTCCGGCAGTACTACGACTACCCCCTGAACAAACCGGTGCCGCCCATCACCGTCCCCGGCGCCATCACCCTCAGCCATGAACCGGCGTACATCGGCTACCCGAGGAGTCTCGCCGAGCGCACCTTCACCGATCTGCGCCACTGGAGCACTCCGAAGCGCGGCGGCCATTTCATGGCGCACGAGGAGCCCGAACAGGTGGCTGACGAGCTGCGGACGTTCTTCAGGCCGTTGAGATAAGGTTAGGCTTAGCTAAGTTGATGTTGAGGTGCGGCGGGCCAGGAAGGCGGGGAACGATGCGGGTCCTCTTCGTGTGCGGATGAGTACGGATGCCGCGGCGAGCGCGGACGCGGGCGTGCTCGCGGCGGATGTGACGCCCCGTCGGATCGTGGGGCCGACGCCCTGTATCGAGCGGGTCGCCGCGCGCCTGGCTGGTCTTGCGGACTCCTCCGGGGGCCTTGATGACTCCGAGGGCTTTGACGGCACGGGCGGCTCCGGCGACTTCAGCGGCTCCGGCGGCCTCGGCGGCTTCACCGGTGAACGGGCCGCCCTGCTCGAAGAGTTCTGGGCGGAGGCCGGGCGCCGCGGCACGCCCCTGGTCGAGTCCGTCGACGGCGACCCGGAACACCGCGCGGTGACGTTCCTGTGGCGCGGCCACCGCGTCACCCGGCAGGTGCTGCTGCTCGCCAACCGCATCGGGGACCGGGACGACCTCGCCGCCTCCCGCCTCAGCCTGCTGCCGGGCACGGACATCTGGTACGTCGGCTACCGGCTGCGCGCCGATCACCGTGGCTCGTACCGCATGGCCGCCGACATCTCGCCCGGCCAGCCGCCCGCCTCCGCCGCGCTCCTCCAGGAGCGGCTGCGCTCCCTGTCCGCGCACGCCGCCCCCGACCCGCTCAACTCCCGTCGGATGCCCGGCCGTTGGCTCGCCCGCGACAGCTCCGTCTTCGCGCTGCCGCGAGCCCCCGCGCAGCCGTGGGCCGAACCGCGCGCGGGGGTGGCCCGGGGGAGGGTCGAGCGGCACCGGCTGCCCGCGGGTGTGCTCGGTGCCGAGCGCGACGTGTGGGTGTATCTGCCGCCGGGCGCCGATGCGGCCGGACTCCCGGCCGGACTGCCGGCCGATCTGCCGGTCCTCGTGCTGTGCGACGGCGACATGTGGTTCGGGCGGCTCGGCTTCCAGGACACGCTGGACGCCCTCGTCGCCGACGGCGCGCTGCCCCCGCTCGCCGTCCTCGCACCCGACGCCGTCGACAACCCCACCCGGCAGCGCGAACTCGGCGCCCACGACAGCTACGTGGGCTTCCTCGCCGACGAGCTCCTGCCCTGGGCCGCCGGGCGCTGGCCGCTGACCACCGACCCCGCGCGCACCGTCGTGGCGGGCCAGAGCCTGGGCGGACTGACTTCTCTGTACGCGGGGTTCCTGCGCCCGGAGCGGTTCGGCAACGTCCTGGCCCAGTCCCCGTCGCTGTGGTGGCGCCCCGGACTTCCGCCGGGCGTTGCCGAGGTTCCGCCCGCGCGGAATCCGTGGCTCATCTCACGCTTCAACGCCGCCGAACGGCGCGCCATCACCGTGCACATCGACGTCGGACTGCACGAGGGCACCCTGGTCGAGCACACCCGTGGGCTGTACGAGGCGCTGCGTTCCCGCGGCTGTCTGGCGACCTGGAACACGTACAACGGCGGTCATGATCACGCCTGTTGGCGCGGCTGCCTCGCCGACGGCCTGGTGTCCCTGCTCGCCCGCTGAGCGGCGGCCCGCCGAGCCGATCCCCCGCCGCGCGCACCGTTCTCGACGCTGACGCGGGCGCCCTGTCACACTTGGGCCGCCCGTGTCGCTGTTGGGCTGAACGGGTGAGGTCGCGTAAGAATTGGCCGGTGCAGATACCGAAGGCGAGTCAGGACGGGGTGGGGCGTTGAACAGCCACGACGTCACCGACGAACAGTGGGAAGGGCTCGCCCAGGTCGTACCGCTGCGCAGCCGCGACGAATGGCCGTCCTGGCCCGGCCACCGCGCGCTGCCCGACGCCGAGACCGAGACGCGAAGGCGCTTCGTCGTGATGCGGGTGAACGTCTTCGCGGACGCCCGTGAGGTCGCCGAGACGGTGATGTCCCAGATCCCGGTCCTGCTCGACCTGACCGGCGCCGAGACGGAAGTCGCCAAGCGCGTCCTGGACTTCAGCAGCGGCGTGGTCCTCGGCCTCGGCTGCGGGATGCACCGGGTCGACAAGAACGTCTTCCTGCTCGCACCGCCCGGCACCGAGGTGCAGGGGCTCGTCGCGGCGGCCCAGTCGTAGGCATGCATCGCTGTGTACGCCGTGGCCGTGGGGCATAGGCCGGGCGCATAGCCGCTCGGGGCCGGGCCGGAGGCCGCTCCGGCGGTAATCCCTCATTAGTAGGAAGGTCATCGGGGCGGAACGGTTCGGCGGACCCGCCGCCGCCTACCGTCCGGACATGACTGTGCACCTCCCGGGGGCGGCCGCCGGGCCACTGTCGGGCCCGGACCGGAGCTGCGTCACCGAACTCCGGCTCTCCGCCTTCGCCGCGCACCGCGGCGCCGTGGGGGGGGGGGGGCGCCCGGGGGGGGGGGGGGGGGGGCGGGGGGGGGGGGGGGGCCCCCCGCGCCGCCCCCGCGGGGGGCCCCGCCCGCGGCGCCCGCGGGGGGCGCGCGCC